>CAYNQA010000493.1:0-1505 GCA_964399225.1 uncultured Anaerolineaceae bacterium | reverse complement strand
GACTTCGGCCAGTTGGTCACCATCAATGTCAACCTCGGTTCCTGCGGAACCGGCGACAGCGGTGGAGATGCTTGTAATCTTTCGCCGGATTCCTGTGCGCAAAATGATCAATTCTTCTGTCAAACAACATGCTCCTGTGTTCCAGACAAAGACGACTGTCCTTAGAAGTCATAGTCATCTCCTGCCAAAAATGGCGGGAGATGACTTATTCAAAACCAACTGATGTTAACGAGACAGAAGTCCGTACAATGAAACCAGATGAAAGGAGTCAGAATGAATAAACGAGTTCTTCGTATTTTGTACATGCTGGTGATCGCATCCATGCTGATCGCGGCTTGTACACCGGGCGCATCCACGCCCGAGGCGACTGAGTCGCCGGCCACGGAGGCACCCGCTACGGAGGCGGTCACAGAAGCGGCGACCGAGGCAGCCACAGACGCGCCCACTGAAACTCCGGCCCTCGTCACAGTCACATCTGCTGCGGCAGATGGCCAGCCCACGCAAGCGGCGGATGCCACACCCACGCTGGTGACTGTGTCGCTGCCCGCGCCGGTCATGGAAGTGGGATCCACCTATACCTATATGGATGGCAGTGTGTTGGTGGCGGTGCCCGAGGGCGAGTTCACCATGGGCAACGGCATGGAAGATGCGCCGATCCGCAAAGTGTTCTTGAACGAGTTTTGGATCCACCGCAACGAGGTCTCGAACCGCGCCTTTGCGCTGTGCGTTGCGCTCGGTCAGTGCACCGCGCCCGATCCCAAACTCAATCCCTACTTTGATCCGAAGTTGAACCCGAGCTTCTTTGACCCCGAGCATGCCAACGACCCGGTCGTGGGTGTGAACTGGGACCAGGCCACGGCCTACTGCAAGATGATCAAAGGCCGCCTGCCCACCGAAGCCGAATGGGAAAAGACCGCGCGCGGCCCGGATGCCAACATGTACCCGTGGGGCAAGACCCCGCCGAGCTGCACTCTTGCGAACATCGGGCGCTGTAACCCGGCCGTCACCAAAGTGAATGCATACGCCGAGGGAAAGAGCTTCTACGACGCGCTCAACCTGGCCGGCAACGTTTACGAATGGACTGCCGACTGGTACAGCCCGAACTATTATTCCATCGCGCCGACGGCGGATCCGAACGGACCCGAAACGGGCTCCTCCCGCTCGGTGCGCTCAGCCGGTTTCCGTGAAAATTCGTATCTGGCCGAATCTGCGCGACGCTTCCGCTTCAAACCCACCGACAAGCGTGATGATCTCGGTTTCCGTTGTGTGATCGAAGATCCTCAAGCCTTCGCACCGTGGTGCGAGATGGTGGCGTATGTCGGTGCCGATGCCGGTAACGGGAATCCGATCGACCAGCCGCCTCCCAAACCAACTTGCGATAACCTGAGCGGCAGCACATCGGCGTACTGCAACACGAACGTGAACCCGAAGCAGCCGGCCGCCAACCTGAACTTTAACCCCAATCCCCTGCCTCCCAGCGCCATCTTCACCGTGCCAGCTGGTTG
>CAYNQA010000492.1:0-1506 GCA_964399225.1 uncultured Anaerolineaceae bacterium | reverse complement strand
GAGGCGGTGGTGGTCAGGTTGATGGCCACGGCAGTCTGCCAGATGGCGGTCGGGAACACGTCCGCGGGGATGGGTGTGGGGTAGGTTTGGCCGGAAACGGTGCAACCGGTCAAAGTCCAGATGGAAGCGAGAATGAGGAAAAGGTGGAGATGTTTCATGGATATGTCAATGAGGAGCGGGATACTCTACGAGGTCGGTGTGTTATCCCGCTCGAACTGTTGTTCGCGGATTACCACACTGTGCCACAAGCAAAGCCGCCCCATTGTACACAAAAACCAGGTTTCGGAGGGAAACCTGGTTTGAGGTGGCAGCGGTGGTGGTCTCGATACGGGCTATGCCCTGCTCAACCACCGAGGCGGCGGCTAGAGGCCGTACACGTCGCTGAATTTGGTATCGAGGTAGCGCAGGTAGGGCTTGGGATCGATGCGCGAGCCGGTCACTTTTTGGACCAGGTCCTGCGGTTCGTACTTGCGGCCGTGGACGTGGATGTTGGCGCGCAGCCAGCCGAGCAGGGAGCCGAACTTGCCTTGGCGAATCTCGTCGGAGAGGTTGGGGATGTCTTTCTGGATCTTTTCCCACAACTGGGCCGAGATCAGGTTGCCGAGCGAGTAGGTGGAGAAGTAGCCGAGGCCGCCGAAGGACCAGTGGATGTCTTGCAACACGCCGAGCGCATCGTTCGGGGGGACAATGCCGAGGTATTCTTTCATCTTGGCGTTCCAGAGGGCGGGCAGGTCTTTGAGGGCGACCGCGCCTTCAACCATGGCGATCTCGATCTCGAGGCGCAGCATGATGTGCATGTTGTAAGTGGCCTCGTCCGCTTCGACGCGGATGAGCGAGGGCGCGACCTTGTTGATGGCCTTGTAGAATTTGCGCAGGCTCACGTTGCCGAGTTGGGTTGGGAAGGTTTTTTGAAGCAGCGGGTAGAAATGCTCCCAGAACGGAAGCGAACGGCCGACGAGATTCTCCCACATGCGCGACTGTGATTCGTGGACGCCGAGCGAGGCACCGTCGGCCAGGGGGGTGCGTTCGTAGGCGAGGTTGAACCCGCCATCGTAGAAGGCGTGACCCGTCTCGTGCATGGTGCCGAAGAGGGCCGGGTTGAGGAAGTCCTCGCTGAAGCGGGTCGTGATGCGCACGTCATTGATGCTGAACGAGGTGCAGAACGGGTGCGGGGACTTGTCCTGGCGGTTCTTGTTCCAGTCGAAGCCGAAAGCCGTGATGACCTTTTCACCAAAGGCGCGCTGTTTGGCTTCGGGATATTTCAGGTGCAGGAATTTGTCGTCCACCTGTTTCTGTTCGGAGATGGCCTTGATGAGCTTGACCTGTTTCTTGCGTAGTTCCGCGAAGATGGATTGAACCTCGGCGGTCTTCATGCCGGGTTCGTAATCGTCGAGCAGGATGTCGTAGGGATGGTCGGCCTTGGGGAAGAAGCCAACGTAGCGGCGCGTGAGGTCGAGGACTTTGGCGAGGTGCCGAAGGTCTCCCTCATCTTGTTGATTTCGAACG
>CAYNQA010000491.1:0-1524 GCA_964399225.1 uncultured Anaerolineaceae bacterium | reverse complement strand
CGGGTGTCGAGTCCGCAGCCGATGTGGACGACGACTCCGTCGGGGTGAGATGCGAGGAAGTCGCGGGCGAAGCGGTCAAATTCGCGGACGCGGCAGACCAGCCCAATGATGTCGTGTTTTTGCAGTTTGAAGCGTGCGAAGTCACAGTCCAGTTTTTGGACGATCTCCACTGCCTTGTCATCTTTCAACATAGCGTCAGCACGGAGGGATTCCTGGGCGCGGTGGTAAAGCGTAATGAGCAGGGTTTCAGGAACCCCGCTGAGGGAGACGGAAAGTTTTTCGCTCATGGCTTCCTCCACAACTTGGGGAAAAACATTGGGACGCGTTCGCAATACTGCTTCCATTGTTCGCCAAATTCCTGCGCGAGTGCGAATTCTTCGCGGCGGGCGCGGATGGCGGTTAACGGGGCGAAGCAGGCGAAGTAGACGGTCGTCCACGTGAAGTAGATCAACAGACTGCCGATGGCGGCGAGGAACAATCCCAAATACATCGGGTGGCGGACAATGGCGTAGGGTCCGCTGGTGATGAGTTGATGACCTGCAAAGAGTTGCGCGCCGAAGCCTGTGGAGACAAAATAATTTTTGCCGAGCGTCAGGCGCGCCCAGATCAGAAATCCCATGCCAGGGAAATAGAACGCCGCGCCGAGCGCCAGCATCCAAACACGGCTGGAGGTGGGAAGCGCCCACGGCAACGGAGTCCAACCGAGGTAGGCCAGGCCGAAGAACAAGACGACCGAGGCCAGATAGAACCAGGGAGAACGCAGCCAGGCGCCGTTCAACCCCGTGGTGCGTCCCGCCTGTCGTTGAGTCCCGCGCCAGACGCCATAGAAAACCAGCCCCAGCGCGACATAGGCGACGATGCCGCCCAACCATTGGACGATCGTTTCGAGCAGGCTGAGATCCATCACGGCCTCCGAAATTCGATGCAATACATGTAGCCGTTCCAAACATCGAAAATGCGCTTTTCGAGCATGGAGTCGGGGATCAGTTCCATTGGTGGGACAACCTTGTTCCGCTTGCCGCCGAAGGAGCGTTTGAAGCCTGGCAGGAAACGTTCGTAATCCAGCGCGCCTTTCTCGGTCTCGTCGGCGATGAGGATGCGCGCGCCTGGTTTCGCAACGCGGATCATCTCGTGGATGGCGGCCTGCTTGTCGTTGAAGAAGTTGATGCCGCCCACATGCAGCACGCCATCGAACGCTTCATCCTGGAACGGGAGTTGCTCGCCGTTGCCGAGGAAGAGATCCACGTCCCATTTTTTCTTTGATAAATAGCGCTGGCATTGATGCAACTGCCCGATGGAAATATCCAGCCCGAAGACCTCCCCCACATCGGGGCGGTTCATCAGATACGGCAGGTTGTTGCCAGGTCCAATGGAGACTTCGAGCACGCTTCCGTTACGCGGATCGAGGCGGTCGGTGATCTCGCGGCGGCCTGTCTCCTCGTCCATGCCGATGTAGGCGAAGGCGATTTTGATGAAGGCGCGATAGCCCCAGGCGAACAGATCGTAGGCGCGCGAGAAGCGTTT
>CAYNQA010000490.1:0-1534 GCA_964399225.1 uncultured Anaerolineaceae bacterium | reverse complement strand
CAACCAACGCCTCTACCTGCCGATCGTGACACCGCAGATCATGCTTTTCCTGGGCGTGATCCTGCCCACGGTGGAGCAAGCCGTTTCGGAGGAGTTGGAGAAGCGCCGCGTCCGCAATTTGTTCACACGCTTCATTTCCCCAGAGATGGTGGACCAGCTGATCGCCACGCAGGATATCAATTCACTCAATAAACGCGCGAATTTGAGCATCATCTTCTCGGATATCCGCGGCTTCACCACACTCTCGGAAAAACTTACGCCGGAAGAGGTGGTGGACCTGCTGAACCCGTATCTTGAGGTGATGACCGGCGTGATCTACAAACACGGCGGCACCGTGGACAAGTACGAGGGTGATGCCATCATTGCCTTCTTCGGTGAGCCGGTGGCTTATGAAGACCATGCCCTGCGCGCCGTACGCGCCGCAGTGGATATGCGCAAGGCGTTAGTGGAGTTAAAGGCGCGCTGGGAGAAGGAAGGGCATCCGCGTCCGGGCCTGGAAATGGGGGTGGGCATCAACTCGGGCGAGGTGTTCGTAGGGATGCTTGGTTCCGCCCAACGCATCAACTACACCGTCATCGGCGATACGGCCAACCTCGCCGCCCGCATCCAGGACCTGACGAAGACGTACGTCTGGCCGATCCTGATCAGTGAGAGCACGTATCAGGCTGTAAAGGATGAGTTCGAAGCGGAGTTTGCGGACTCGGTGGTGGTGAAAGGCAAGACCGCCGCGGTGAATCTGTATAAGATCACCCGCTGGAAGGCGACTGGCGACCAAGTGCAAGGCTGGAAGTAAGTCGGTAATTGGTTATGAATTCAGAAACGGGCGTTTGCGATCACGCAGGCGCCTGTTTCTTTTTGGATATCGAACATTCCCGCTTGTGTCGAATTGTACAAAACACCTGTTTTATGGTAGATTAAGGATAAATCTACCGGCGAGGGAAACCATGAACGCAGACAAGATCCCAGATATCATCATCGGACGCCTGCCCATTTACCTGCGCGCCCTTCAACACATGTCGGACAAAGGCGTGCAAACGACCTCCTCCCAGGAACTTGGCGAAGTGGTGGGAATTTCGGCCGCCCAGATCCGCAAGGATATTTCTCAGTTCGGCGAATTCGGCAAGCAAGGGACCGGGTACAACATCCCGTTCCTGCTCGAGCGGCTGAAAGCCATCCTCAAGATTGACCGCATCTGGGACGTGGCGCTGGTCGGCATGGGCGACATGGGACACGCCCTCTCGCGCTATCAGGGGTTTGCGAACCGCGGATTCCACATCGCTATGGTGTTCGATAATGACGCATCCAAAGTGGGACAGAAAGCGGGTGACTTCGTGATCAAGGATACCGCCACCATCGTGGATGAGATCCGCAAGGCGGGCATCAAGATCGCCATGTTGACCGTCCCTGCCTCTGTGGCGCAGGAGGTGGCAGATCAACTGGTGAAGGCAGGGGTCAAGGCCATTCTGAACTACGCCCCCATCAGCATCAATGTGCCACCGGGGGTCAAGGTCCAGCACATAGACCCGTCCACGCA
>CAYNQA010000489.1:0-1556 GCA_964399225.1 uncultured Anaerolineaceae bacterium | reverse complement strand
TAAGTGTTCCTGCGCCGCATGCAAACATTGCGACCTCGACCTGCTTTTTTGTGAGCCTCATCGTTTCGATGGCATTCTCTGTGGAAACAGCAGCGGCTTTGAGGAATTGACCGGCCATGCCTCCAATCGTCGCACCGAGGGCGATACACTTGGCGATATCGAGCCCATCTTTTAGACCACCGCTGGCAAATATCGTCATTTTGGGCAGGGCTTTCTTCACTAATTGTATAGACTCTGCGGTTGGAATCCCCCAACCGACAAAGGTTGCCGCGAGCTGGCGGGTAAACTCATCCGGTGCGCGGTGCATTTCAACCTGCGACCAACTCGTCCCACCTGCGCCTGCCACATCGATGACAGAAACGCCACAATCGGCGAGTTTCTTCGCGGTCTCGCCGGAGATACCCCAGCCAACTTCCTTGGCGATCACTGGCACACCGACTTTCTTGCAAACATCCTCGATCTTGTTTGCAAGACCTGCGAAGTTCGTATCGCCGCCTTTTTGGACGGCTTCCTGCAAAGGATTCAGGTGCAGAATGATAGCATCGGCCTCGATCATGTCCACGGCGCGGCGGCAATGTTCTACTGTGTAGCCGTAGTTGAATTGAACCGCGCCAAGATTGGCGAAGAGCAAAATGTCTGGGGCAGCACGGCGAACTTGAAAGGTGGCAGCCTGTTCTGGATGCTCGATGGCGGCACGCTGACTGCCTACTCCCATGGCGACGCCCACCTCTTGTGCGGCTTCAGCAAGGCGCAGGTTGATGGTCTCGGCTTCGCTGGTCCCGCCGGTCATGGACGAGATCAGGACGGGTGCGCGCAGGTGTTTTCCGAAGAGGGTCACGGAGGCATCGACCTCACCCAGCGACAGATCCGGCAGGGCGTCGTGCATGAAGCGGAAGTCCTCCAGACCGGTTGTGAGCGCGGAGCGAACATCCTGCTCTAAGTTGATTTTAATGTGGTCAGATTTTCGAGTGACCAGTTCCGTATCTTTTTTCATAGGGTAGTGTTTCCTGTCTTTGAAGCAGGCTGGTATAATCTGACTGCCAACAAATCGATATCATTCTCTCTGGAGGAACAATGTCTGACCAAACTTTTGAAGATGTCAAGAAAATTATCGTGGATCTGCTTGGAGCAGATGCCGGCAAGGTGACACCGGAAGCCCGTTTCCGCGAGGAACTCGAAGCCGATTCGCTCGACTTGGTGGAACTCATCATGGCGTTCGAGGATAAATTCGGCGCTGAGATCTCTGACGAGGACGCCCAGAAGATCCTCACCGTCGGCGACGCGGTGAAGTACATCTCCGAACGCAGGAAGTAATATCAAGATTATAAACGTAGAGCCGTCCGAACGGGCGGCTCGATTGGTTTAATAGCAAAGCCAGGTTTCTGCACGAAACCTGGCTTCTTTTTTTACTTCAGCAGGGTGGCAATCTCTTCTGGATGCTTTGCCACTTTCACGCCGGCGCTTTCCAGTGCGCGGACCTTGTCGGCTGCCGTGCCAGCACCGCCTTCGATGATGGCACCCGCGTGCCCCATGCGTTTGCCGGGAGGCGCGGTCTG
>CAYNQA010000488.1:0-1575 GCA_964399225.1 uncultured Anaerolineaceae bacterium | reverse complement strand
AGGACGAAGAAGGTCATCACTTTGCAATACAACACCGCCCAATCTTGCTGTGTAGTTGGAAGTTTGAACATGGGGTCACCTCTAAAGTGGATTTCACGAACTAATTGTTTGTAACCCCGTTATGTGCAATTCGGTTTTGCGGTTGGCTATTGGCTGTTGGCTATTGGCCGATGAAGAGAGGTTGGAGGGATTGAGGGAGGATTGCGAGGGTCTTTTCAAATTCCAGGGCGGTGCGTTTGACGGCGGCGTGGAAGATGTAATCGAAGAGCGGACTGTTATCCGGACCATCGTGATTCATCTTGGCG
This sequence comes from uncultured Anaerolineaceae bacterium, assembly GCA_964399225.1. Taxonomy (GTDB): domain Bacteria; phylum Chloroflexota; class Anaerolineae; order Anaerolineales; family Villigracilaceae; genus Denitrolinea. The sequence goes on along the minus strand of CAYNQA010000488.1, from coordinate 1,270 downwards.
TGCGAGTCGGCGGGCATGAGCGGGACGAAGATGCGTCCGATGACGGGGATGAAGGTCAGGGCTTCGAAGGGGTAGTAGAGTTTGCCGGAGCGCAGGCCCGGGTGTTGGAGAATGTTTGGGGAAACCGGATCCACTTCGGGCGGAGGGGGAGGCGTTCGCCCGGCGAAGAGGTCCAGCCAGAGGTGGATGTAGTTGCTGTGGGCGTAGAAGTCCTGCACGGAGTGTGTCAATTTCCCAAAGGCTTTCCATGCCGAGTCGATGTCATTTTGTGCAAGCGCTGTGCGGACGAGGCTGCGTTGTTCTTCCACGTAGGCGTTGCCCTCGTCGAAGCGGTTGCTGTCGAAGTGATAATGGTCGTGACCGAATTGATAGCGCAGGCCGTCCTGGGCGAGGTTGGCTTGAACGATGGCCGTCAATGCGCGCGGACCGATGTGCGCATCGAGCGCCTGGGTTGTGATGCTGTGGTGATATTGTGCTCTCATTCTGTGATTATAACGGGTGGGGTGAGATGTTTTCTGCAAAGCGTTCTCACCACAGAGTGCACAGAGTCCACGGAGTGTTTAAAATTTTCTCTGTGTGCTCCGTGATCTCTGTGGTGAAAGACATCCGTGATTTATGCAACTCAAGGCTATAATTGCGCTATGAATTTTTACACACGAACCGGAGACGATGGAACGACGGGCCTGCTTGGGGAGGGCCGCGTCTTGAAGACTCACCCTCGCATCGAGGCGCTCGGCGCCCTCGACGAATCAAGCGCGACGCTGGGGTTGGCCCGCGCGCAGGTCCGCGATCCACGCTGTGAGCCGATCCTGCGCGAGGCGCAGCGCGATCTGTACAAGCTGATGGCCGAGGTGGCCGCCACCCCCGAGAACGCGGACAAGTTCCACGGCATCGACGCCGAGCGCGTACAGTGGCTTGAAACGCAGACCGATGCACTCTCGGCCACGCTCACGATGCCGCGCGAGTTCATCCTGCCCGGCGACACGCCTTCGGGCGCGGCACTGTCGCTGGCGCGGGCTGTCATCCGCCGCGCCGAACGCCGCGTGGTGGACCTGATCGACACGAAGGAAGCCTCCAACACCGAGTTGGTGCGCTATTTGAACCGTCTCTCTTCCTTATGTTTCGTGCTGGAACTGGCCGAGAACGCCGCGGCCGGGAAGGCCACGTCGCTGGCGAAGGGAGAGTAGGTGGTGCGGTGAAATAATCGTTAAACACATTGTCAAGTGCTCCATTCAATTTGCGTCGGGAGATGAACATGGGTCAATATTAC
>CAYNQA010000487.1:0-1601 GCA_964399225.1 uncultured Anaerolineaceae bacterium | reverse complement strand
TCCCCGCTCAAAAACACGGACGGGCTCCATGCGCTGGATGTTCTGGTATTCGATGCAACGTACTTGGTCGCTTTGTTGACGTTGGGCCAGGCATCCGCGTGTTGAGGCCAGTAGGGTTCCCAAATTTCGAAGGTGGTGCGTCCCAGCAATAGATCAAACTGCGAGTTCATCTGCTTTCGCAAGGCGGTTCCAAGCCGTTCATCGGAATATCCGCCGATCCACCCGCCGTGCGCGAAGCCGCCGCTGGGATCTTCGTCCGGTCCGCCCGGGGCTTGGATGACACCGTCAAGGGAGAGATGTTCAAGCACGAAAAGTTTTCGCATATTTTGATTCCTTTAGCACCTGATTTATTGATCGCAAATTTCCAGCTTCACATTAACCTCATCCCCTTCATCCAGCCCCTCCGCCTTTTGCACACTGACCTTGACCGGCAGCAGATAGCGCCCATCCTTCGGGAACAGGGACGTAGTGAACTCGGTCCCGCCGATCCGCGCATGGACGGGGATCACGCCCCAGCCGTAGGTCACGATTTTCGAGATGGACTTGATGTCACGGCTCTGTTCGTCCGGGACCGGGACGAAGAGGTAGGGGGCAGGTCCGCGCCAGTGGATGATTTTACCGGTAAATTCGAGGTCCACGTTTTACTTGGTCACTTCATCGCTAGCCTTGTCCAGTGCGGCGACTTGATTCTCGCTCAACCTCCAGCCGAGCGCGCCGGCGTTTTGCTGGGCTTGCGCGGCATTCTTCGCACCGGGGATCGGCATCGTGCCTTTGCAGATGCACCAGTTCAGCGCCACCTGCGTATTGGATTTGCCGCCGTGGTCCTGTCCGATCTCGGTCATCAACTTGATCAGAGGCTGAACCCTTACCACTGACTGCGCAAACATTGCCGCACGCGGACCGGGTGGCAGCTTCTCGGCCGTGTACTTGCCGGAGAGCAGTCCCTTCGCGATGGGGGAGTAGGCGATCACGCGGATGCCCAATTCATTGCAGCGCTCCAGCAGGCCGTTCTTCTCGATACTGCGGTTCAACAGCGAATACTCCACCTGATTCGATGCCAGCGGAATGTTGTGCCTTGAAAGTGTTGTATATGCACGAATGGTCTGGGTGGGGCTGAAATTCGAAACGCCCACCGTGCGGGTCAAGCCCGATTTGACGAGGTCCGCCATCCAGTCCATGAGAGTTTCGGGCGAGGTCAGCGGTGTCGGCCAGTGGATCTGGTACAGGTCCAGTTTTTCCAACCCGAGCCGGTCCAGGCTGTTACGGATGGCGCCCTTCATGAACGAGCTATGGAAGCGCCAGGGGTACGGGAAATATTTGGATGCGATCAGCACCGGCTGGTCGGTCTCTTTCAGGAACCTGCCAAGGAACATCTCCGATTTCCCCATGCCGTAAGCCTCGGCGGTGTCAATGAAGCGTATCCCCTCGTTGATCGAAACCCGAAATGCCTCCTCGATATCTGTGTCGTTATGCGTCTGTCCGTAGCTCCACATCACGCGGTCGCCAAACTGCCAGGCGCCCAATCCCATCTCGATGGCATGCAAAAAGCGGGTCTCGCTGCTGATCTCGGTCACGTTATTGTCCTTGGAAAAAATTTGCAT
>CAYNQA010000486.1:0-1614 GCA_964399225.1 uncultured Anaerolineaceae bacterium | reverse complement strand
TACGGCTTCCGTCGAAGCGTGGATTCCGCCCGTGCTTTTCCCGATCCGCTGGGACAGGTGAACATAGTTCTCCGTCTCTGTGCCCATCTCGAACAGCGCGCGCGCGAAGATGCTTGCAATGGGAAGCATCTCTTTCGGCAGGGTGTGCAGGTCGAAGCCGAGGTCGAGGTAGAGGATGCCGTTGGTGAACAGGTCGTGATAGAGCAGGTCCGCGCCTTGCACCTTGGAGATTTCGATCGGAATGGTTTTGTTTTGCGTGTCGAGGTCGGCTAGCTTGAGGATGGGCAGAGTCTCGAGTGCTTCCTTGGTATCGGGAGTTTCCTGTGCGCGCTTGAGTTCCTGTGTGGCAGACACCAGGTCTGCGATCTGGGATTCGCTCAAAGTGGCGCGGATCTCGGCCAGACGGGTTTGCTCCTCTTCCGCGAGGCGGCGAGCCAGATCGGGGTCGGGTTTGAGGCGCAGTGTCGTGCGGTGGACATTGTCGAGCAGGTGAGTCTGGATCAGGTTTTCGAAGTAGCGTCGGTTATTCTTGAGTTTCGCTTTGATCTCAGTGAGCGGCGATTCGAACGCGAGTAGTTTGAACGGGTCTTCATCGTAGATCCAGGTGGTGAGCACGCGGCGCATGAGCGCGATGCCGCGCGGATATGCGCCCGTGTTGTTTTCGCGCAAACGGAACTCGACCGTGTTGATGGCCGCCGCGACCGTGTCGGAATCAATGCCGTCGCGGACGAGTGACTCGAGTGTGTCGAGGATCAACTTTTCGATCTTCTTCGCATGGCGCGCCTTGGTGCCCTTAAGGCCGGTGGAGAAGATCAGATGGCGCAGTTCGGTTTCCATGCCAATACCCGCCAGGTCCTCGCCTAAGCCAGAGTCGAGCAGGGCCTTTTTGAGCGGGGAGGCGGGCGTGCCGATCAAAATGTGGCCGAGGATGCGGAAACTGAAATTGAGCACGGCGTCGGATGTGTCGGGCAGCATCCAGTTGACGGTGAGATAGTTTTTCTTTTCGATGTCGGGATCACTGCCCGCGTCGTAGGACTCTTCGACCTTCTTGGCCCGTTTGAACGGCTTGGCCAGCGGCACATCTGATCTGATTTTTTTCATTTTGTATTGCTTGAGGTACCCTTCCATCAGGGCGAGACGTTTTTCGGGATCGTCGTTGCCATAGAAGAAAATGAAAGAGTTGGAAGGGTGATAGTAGGTTTCCCAAAATGCCTTGAAGTTTTCGTAAGTGAGATCGGGAATCTCACGCGGGTCGCCGCCCGAGTCCACGCCATAGATGTGACGGGGAAAGAGCGATTGCTGGATGCTGCGCTCGAGATAGTTGTCGGGCGAGGAGTAAGCGCCTTTCATCTCATTGAAGACTACGCCCTTGAAGGTGAGCGGCTCGGCGGGATCGTGAATCTCGTAGTGCCAGCCCTCCTGCATGAGCGTTTGCTCACTGATCAGCGGATGCAGGACAGCATCCATGTACACGTCAATCAGGTTGTAAAAATCTTCCATGTTCTGGCTGGCGACGGGGTAGCAGGTTTTATCGGGAAAGGTGAAGGCGTTGACGAAGGTGGCCAGCGAGCCTTTCAATAACTCCACGAACGGTTCTTTGACAGGATATTTCTC
>CAYNQA010000485.1:0-1617 GCA_964399225.1 uncultured Anaerolineaceae bacterium | reverse complement strand
GGTCACGGTCGGCGGGACCGGCATGACCAGCGAGGTGCCGGTCATCGGCGATGATGTCTATCTCGGTGCGGGAGCAAAGATCCTCGGGCCGATCATCATCGGTCACAACAGCACCATCGGCGCGAACGCAGTAGTTGTCAAGACAGTGCCTCCGCGCTGTGTGGCGGCCGGAGTCCCCGCGCGAATCATCAAGGAAGGCGTGGACGCGCATGATGTAGAGATCTGGATGTGAGCATGAACACAAACACAGGCAAACCCAAAATTCTATTGGTCGGGCCCGGGCCAAGTCAGGTCGGCGGGCTGGCAACATTTTTGGAGATCATGTTTTCATCTGCGTTACTCAAATCAAAATACGAACTCGTTCATCTCGACACTACGCGCGGTAAACGCGGCGAGGGCATCGCCAGCCGTTTTGCATTTATCAACATTCTCTACCTTGTCCGTCAATCGTTCGCGCTCATTTGGATCGGCCTCACCAAACGTCCGCGCATCATGCACGTGCCGCTGACTTCGTTTTGGGCATTTTGGAAAGACACATTTTTCATCCTGCTTGCACGCGCACTCGGCATGAAAGTGGTGGCGCATTTGCACGGCGGCCTCTTCGACCGCTACTTCCGCGAAAGCCGTCCGTGGGTGCGCCGTCTCATCGGCTGGAGCATGTCACGCGCGGACGTGGTCATCGCGCTTTCGGAACAATGGAAAAAATTCCTATTGGAGGAAGTCCGCGCGGACCTGTGCGTGGAGATCGTCCCCAACTCTGTGGACCGTGACTTCGCGCACGTTTCGCTCGAGGACACCCAACCGCTTCGCTCCGACAGGAAAACGGTTCTCTTCGTCGGAGGCCTGGGTCACCGCAAAGGCGTTTACGACATCCTCAAAGCGATCCCTCGCGTGGCAGAGAAACATCCCAGCGTGCGATTCATCTTCGCCGGGCAGGAGGAGGCGCGCGGCGAATGGGACTGTATCCAAAAAGTCTGCGCCGAGAATCATTTGGAAGGTCACGCGCAATTCCCCGGCTGTGTGACCGGCCTTGCCAAGCTCGATCTCTTCCTGCGCGCGGACGTGTTCGTCCTGCCCTCGTACGGCGAGAACCTGCCCTATTCCCTGCTCGAGGCCATGGCGGCGGGACTGCCGGTCGTCACCACGCCGGTCGGGGCCATCCCCGAAATCGTGGAAGACGGCATCAATGGATTCCTCATCCAGCCCGGCGACTGGGAAGCGCTCGCCGAACGGACGTGCCTCCTGCTTCAACATGTGGGCCTGCGCACGGTCATGTCGCATGCCAACCGCAACAAGGTCCGCCATGGATTTATGCCCGAGCTGGCCATGGAGCGCTTCGATGCGATCTACAAAAAACTGCTGGCAGAGAAACGGTCCGCGAGGGCCGAGCCGCTGTCCCGTCGGGAGATGAAGCGGAGGAGCCCATGAACGAGGTCACCATCCGCGGCGTCGGCGACATTATGGTCATCGCCGGGGCGGCGCGCGCGTTGGAGCACAATGGACCGGAGCATACCTTCGGCCCGGTCGCGGAGTTGATCCGCGCGGCGGACATCGGCTTTGGGAATCTTGAAATGCCGATCTGCTCGAACCCGGTCAAATCACATTTTCCCGAAGTCT
>CAYNQA010000484.1:0-1629 GCA_964399225.1 uncultured Anaerolineaceae bacterium | reverse complement strand
CAGAACGCGCCGCCGCGTTTGCCTTTGCGGATCTCGCTGTCGAGGTGATTCTCGTCGAAGACACGCTTCGCAAGCTGACCGAATTCGGGCAGGAAGTCGCTGAACGATTCGAGCGTCATTTCGGCGGCTTTGGCGAAGGGATATTTTTTCGAGGCAGCGGCCAGCGGGGCATAGATGTCATAACGGCGCAATTTTTTCACGCCCATCATTTTTGCTTTGAGCTTGAAGAAACGCTGGAAGACCGGGGCGTTCTTACGCGCCACGTCGAGCAGCGCGTCCACGGCTTCATCCGGAATATCGTTCATCAGGTTGCGCACCGAGTTGGGATTCTTGAACTTGCGCAGGCCGACGCCCTCGTTGTGCCAGTCACGCACACGCGTCTGATACATCTGGCCAAGGATCGGGCCGTCATTGCCAAAGACGCGGAACTGTTCCTGATACGCTTTTGCGCGGATCTTCGGGTCGGAGCTGTAGGCATAGCCCATGAGCTGTGCGCGCGTCAACTCCTTGACCTTGCCGTCCACTTTGAGTTTGTAGACGTAGCGGTTCGTGATCGAGTCGTAGAGATTGATCAGCGCGCTCGAGCCGGTCACGTCCTTGATATTGATGACCTTCTCCTCGGCTTCGCTCAACGTGTACGGTTTGAAGTTGCGCATCTCTTCGAGGTAGTAGCGATACGGACCGGCGGCGTCCATGAAGCGCTGGGCTTCAGCGTCGGAGAGGCTCTTCCACCACAGGCTGAAGAACAGCGTGCGGTTGCCCATGTCGGCCATGAACTGCTGGACGCGGTTCTGCAACGTCTGGGCAGCCTGCTCCTGGGTGTCGGCCGCGAAGGCCAGACCCGCAAACGCGTCCAGTTTGTGAACGATGCGCGTCGTCGTTTCGGATGTTTTGACAATGTGCATGAAGTCTTCAGCGGACATGTCAGCGCGCAGTTTGTTGCGCACGCCTTCGAACGTGGATACCTGCTCTTCGATCTGATCGAAGGCGGTTTCCAACTCGGGGCTGTCCATGCCGGGGAAGAGGTCGTTGAGTGACCAGCGGGAAAGTTTGTAAGCCATGGGGTCTCCTGTGAGAAAGATGACAGTCACCACATGGGACTGTCATCTGAAGATCAAACCAATTTTACTCGCAATCGCATTTTACGGCATCGCCGCGAAGCGCGCCTTCAGCGCATTGTAAATGTAATTCTCCCAAAGCGGAACGACATCCTCCTCGTGATAATCGTGGTCCGAGAAGGTTTGGAAGATCACACGTCCCTCCATGCAGACGGCCAGTACGCCTCCCTCGCTCGACGATTGGGTTTGCAGTCCGGCCAGCAACACAGCATCCCCGCTTCCGCCCAGGCGGATGCGGTCGCCGGTCTGGTTCGCCCAGAAGCGGCTGTAATGGATCAATGGCAAAACCGTGTTCGGCTCATTGAAAATGGGATGCGTGGGCACCCACCAATAGATCGACTCGGCCAGGTCGTAATCTTTCTGGTAACGGATGCCACACTTGCCCATGATCTTGCTGATCGGGCCGTTGGCCTCGCGGTCGAGATACCAGATCTCGGCGATCAACGCGGCATTGTCGCGGTTGAGGCGGTTGTTGATCACATCCCAAAACTCGCCGGAGATCTTGTCCTTG
>CAYNQA010000483.1:0-1647 GCA_964399225.1 uncultured Anaerolineaceae bacterium | reverse complement strand
GAACCAGATCGAAAGTTGAGGCGAGAGGATGTATAACGCCGCTCCCCAAAACAGGCTGGAAATGAAAGCCAGGAAGATGGTCTGCTGAAGGATGCGGCGGAGTTGCAGGGCATCCTCACCCCATGCGCGCGCGCCGAACTGGATCACGCCATGCTGTAATCCGATCGGGCTGGCAAACAGGCTGATCTGCAAAACGGACCATCCGATCGAGAACAGACCATAATCGGCTCGTCCAAGCGCGCGGGCCAGGATCGCCTGCCCAACGATAAGCAGGCCGCGACTCAGAATGCGGCCGACAAGAGCAATACCTGCTCCCTTGGCCAGCGTGAGAACAGCATTCCGTTCTCCGGGTTCGGGGTTCTCGAAAGAGGGGGTGTCCAGTTGATTGACTTCTGTCATCTCCAGTGTCCTAGCTCCATGCCGATCTGATCTTCGAGACGGTGGATATCATCCTGTAATAGCGAGCCGATCCAGGAACGGTCCTCAGGTGACATCATCAAGACCGTTGTGGGAGCCGCCTTCGACTTGTTTTCGATCCGCCAGCCTTCCAATGCCTGCGCCACCCGGACCTTGCGCAACCCATCCACGAGCGGGAGGAAGATCCTGCTTCCACGGATGACCAGGCGGATGCGAGCCGTCAGCCAATTCAGGAACCAGGAACGCGGCTCGGCGGTCACATTCGAGCGGGCTTCGGCATTTGCAGGAACAAAACGCGGCACCGAAAGGAAATCCTCCACCTGTTCCAGAATGTTAGTCATGCTTGAACCGGGCAGATCCATTACCCAGACGCGCACATTATCCCTCGGGTAAAGCTCAAGATAACGCTTCAACTGGGATGCGTACCGGCTGCGCTCGAGCAGTAAAAGCGGATACTGCTCCACCGCTCTTCGAAAAGAGATCCGTCCCACTACCCCGCGTTGCATCCAAAACCGATAGGCGGAAAATGTGCGCTCGATCGGGTTGCGCAACAGGGCCAGGATCGAAAGTGATGGGTCGAAAGCGTGGATCCTCACCGGAGCCGACTCATCCCAAAGATACGCCGGGCAGGCCTCGCCAACCCGCTGCCGTCCCTCTGCGCCCGAGAAAAACGCAAGGTACCATGCGAGTGGTTTTTCGAAATTCAGGTTTCTGACCTTTGGAAAATCAGAAAACCGACGGTTGAAATAATGGATTTCCTTTTCAGGGGGGATGAACACTTGCGGATGCTGGCGGAGCATATCTGCCAGCCAGGTGGTGCCGCACTTCTCCGCGCCAACAACAAGAAAATCAGGCTTTTTCAAATCAGTCATCACACTCCAGCGCGCCGGCAGTTCCTTGCCTGCAACAAAATATGATTATACTAGCGAATACAGGACAGCCATGCCACACATCAAAACCATTGCCATTGCAGCACGCGGTTTGACACGCGGCTTTTCCGGCCCCAACGAATTTATCCGCGGTCTGACGCAGGGATTGCTCGATCACGCCCCCGCCCATACCATTCACATCTATTACGATTCTTCCGATGCCCTTGGATCGTTTCCAAAGGCGGTCGAACATGTCCTCCCGTCCACGAACCGCATCCTTTGGGACCAGATCCTTTTGCCGCGCGCCTTGAAAAAAGATCAGATCGACGTGGCGATCTTCCCGAAAGGTCCCGTCCCCCTT
>CAYNQA010000482.1:0-1652 GCA_964399225.1 uncultured Anaerolineaceae bacterium | reverse complement strand
AGTTGATGGTGAAAGACCTGGCCCAACTTCCGCAGATCCAAGCGATGGGAAAGATCTGGTCGTACAACAACACCGGCTTCAATATCGCCGCGCGCCTCGTGGAGGTGTTGACCGGCAAACCGTTCGAAACAGCCGCGCAGGAGATGCTGCTCGACCCGCTCGGCTTGAACATGACTTTCTTCTATCCAAGCGATATTTTGTTTACGCACCGCTTCGTGGTGGGACATCACCGCGAGGGCGGCAAGACCCTGGTCTCGCGCCCATGGGCGATCGGCCGCGCCGGCAATGGCGTGGGCGGCGTGGTAAGCACCGTGAGCGACTTGTTGAAATACGCGCGCTTCCACATGGGTAACGGAAAATCGGAAACCGGCAAGCGTGTGATCTCCGGCAAGAGTCTCGCGGCCATGCGGGTGCCGCACATCAGCGCAGGCGGACGCGGCGAGATGTGCATCACCTGGTTCCGCAACGGCATCGGCGGGCTGATGCGCTTCGGCCACGGCGGCGCGACCCACGGACAGCAGGCGTACTTCTTCTTCATCCCCGAAAAGGATTTTGCGCTTGCCATCCTCACCAACAGCGACGACGGCGGCATCATCACGGCCAACTCGATCAACTGGGCGTATGAGATCTACTTCGGCCTCACATCCAAACCGCCGAAGACCATCGATGTCCCAGCGGCGGAAATGAAGGAACTGGTTGGGCGCTACAAGATCGGCGTGGAGTGCTTTGACCTGAAATTGGAGAAAGGCCAGCTTGTTCTCCACCACATCCCGCTCGGCGGTTTTCCCAGGCCGGATACACCGCCCGGCCCCGCCATGCCGCCCGTGCGCTTGAAGTTTTATGCCAAGGACAATCTCGTCGGGTTGGACGAGCCCTATAAGGGCGCGCTTGCTGATGTGATCCGCGACGAGCAAGGACGCGTGGAGTTCTTCCGCATCGGCGGACGGGCGCATAAAAAGATCACCTAAGGCAGAATGACCTTCCGCCCTCAATTAACCATGGAAATCAACCCGAACGAAATTCCTCACTCATCCGTTTATAAATTGCTGACCGGCTCGGTTCTCCCCCGCCCCATCGGCTGGATCTCCTCGCTGAGCGTGGACGGCCGCCCGAACCTCGCGCCGTTCTCGTTCTTCAACATCGTCTGCCCCAAGCCGCCGACCGTGGTCTTCTGCCCGCTCATCCGCGGTACCGACGGGAAGACAAAAGACACGTTGAACAACATTCGCGCGACGAATGAATTTGTGGTCAACATCGTCACGGAGGAACTGGCACATGCCATGAACCTTTCCTCCGTGGAGGCCCCGCCGGAGTTGGATGAGTTTGCCTACGCCGGGGTGACGCCGAGTCCCTCCGCGAGGGTGCGCCCGCCTCGGGTCCATGAAAGCCCCGTGCATTTCGAGTGCAAGGTCCGCCAGATCGTGGAGATCAGCGACCAGCCCGGCGGCGGGAGCGTCGTCATCGGCGATATCCTGCACATCCATGTGGATGAACGTGTGCTGGTCGGCGCAGATAAGATCAACCTTGCCGCGTTGAAACCGATCGGACGCCTGGCAGGAGGCGGATACGTCCGCACGACGGATGTGTTTGAGATGGAACGACCGAAATCGCTTATCAAGGAGTGAGAGATGAGAAAGATTTTTTTTGTGTTC
>CAYNQA010000481.1:0-1662 GCA_964399225.1 uncultured Anaerolineaceae bacterium | reverse complement strand
AAGGTGCTGAACGAAGTGGCGTTTGGGTTGGAGAACCTCGGGCTCTCGCGCGAAGAGATCTATCAGCGCGTGGACGAAGCACTGGCACATTTGAAGATCACGCACCTGCGTGACCGCGACACCTTCCTGCTTTCGGGCGGTGAAAAACAGAAGGTGGCGCTGGCGGGCGTGCTCGCCATGCGGCCTTCGATCCTGCTGCTCGATGAACCGCTGGCGAGTCTCGACCCCGCCTCGGCTGCGGAGACGCTCGATGCTGTCCGCGAATTGGCTGACGAGGGCATGACCGTGCTGATGGTGGAGCACCGCGTGGAAGACGTGTTGCGCATCAAGCCCGAACGTGTGTTGTACATGACTGAAGGCTATATCCGTTACCTTGGCGAGTTGGACGGATTGGCGGGTGTTGTGAATTACCGTGAGGTGAAATTGCCCGCGGAGAACATCACCGTCCGCGCGAAGCGGGACCCAGCTCCGGCCGAGATAAAATTTCTCCCGGGCGTGGCCGCCATGCCGTCGAATTATGACGCGTTGGTTAAGTTCGAGGATGTGGCTTTTGGCTACGAGTCCGATGTCGAGATCCTGCATGGGATCAACCTTGAGATCAAGCGCGGCGATGTGATCGCTGTGTTGGGGCCGAATGGGGCAGGCAAAACCACCTTCGTAAAACATGCCATCGGATTGCTCAAGCCCAAATCAGGGCGGGTGCTGGTGAACGGAAAAGACACACGCCAGGCATCGGTGGCCGAGATCGCAAGCACGCTCGGGTATGTGTTCCAAAGCCCGAGCCACATGTTGTTCGCGCCAACCGTGCGCGATGAGCTGGCCTTTGGGCCGACCAACCTCAAGCATCCACAGGATGAGATCGAAAAGGAGGTGAAAGAGGCTCTTCGCATTGTGAACCTTTCCGAGAAAGAGCAAGACCCTCCGCTCGCGCTTTCATTCGGTCAACAGAAACGCGTGAGCATTGCGGCCATTCTGGCCATGCGTTCGCGCATCCTTGTGATGGATGAACCTACCGCCGGGCAGGATTACCAGAATTACATGAACTTCATGGATTCGATCCTGCAGATGCCCGGCTTCGAGGCGGTGATGTTCATCACCCACGATGTGGACCTGGCGGTGATCTATGCCAACCGTGTCCTGCTCGTGGCGGGCGGCAAGCTTGTGGCAGACGGGAGCCCACACGAGGTGTTGCGCGACTTCAAGCGGCTCGAGGCTTGCCGCGTGATCCCCAGCTCGCTTCTGGCCATGAACGTGAAACGGTTCGGCGAGACTGGACGTTTCCTGCGAGCCGAGGCGCTGGCGCACCTGTAAGTTTATTTTTGTGTTTCACGGAGTGCAGGCTTCAGCCTGCGGTAATGCGGCCTAAAGGCCGCGCTCCGGAATTACAACTCAAAAGGAGATAGAGATGGACAAGAGACTTACTTCGGTCGTGACCTGGTTGGTGATCATCCTCGGGATCTTCGCCCTCCTGGTCTTCGTGCTGGGCAACATGCTCGGCATTGAGCGCTTCCAGACGGATAACTCCACCCTGGGCTTGCGCTTCCTGTTCGTGGTGTTTGGCCTGCTGATCGCCTTTGCGGTCTACTTCTTCAACAAGGATAACAAGGCCTGGGAAGTGGGCACACGCGAAGTGGTGTGGATGGCCATCGGCGCGGCGTTGTA
>CAYNQA010000480.1:0-1664 GCA_964399225.1 uncultured Anaerolineaceae bacterium | reverse complement strand
AGTTCTCGCGCCTCGCCTTCATCCTCTACCTGTTCTTCATCAATCTCGGTTCGGCGCATCATCTTTTGGTTGACCCCGGCCTCTCGTTCGCGTGGAAGGCCGTCAACACCTCCTATGCCATGTACCTGGCCGTGCTTGGCTCCATGATGCACGCTTTCTCCATCCCCGCCGCTATTGAGATCGCACAACGCGCCAAGGGCTTTACCAAAGGACTCTTCGGCTGGCTCCGCAACGCCCCATGGGGCGAGCCTGGGTTTGCCGCACTCGTCATGTCCATGGTTATCTTCGGCTGGATCGGCGGCGTGACCGGCGTGACCATCGGCACCGAGCAGATCAACATGCTCGCGCACAACACTCTGCGCCTGCCCGGTCATTTCCATGCCACCGTTGTCGGCGGGACCACGACCGCCTTCATGGGCTTCACGTATTACGTCATCCCGCTCATCTTCCGCAAGGAACTCAAACTCAAGAGTTGGGCCAAGTGGCAGCCCTATGTGTACGCTGTCGGTTCCATCCTCGTCTCGCTCGGCATGATCACCAGTGGCCTGCAGGGCGTCGCCCGCCGCAACTGGGACATCACCTTCGCAGGCGTCGTGCCTGGCACCGTGGACCTGACCCTCGCCATCTTCGGCATTGGCGCGATCATTGCCGTCACGGGCGGTATCATGTACGTGACCATCGTGCTGGTCTCCATCCTCACCGGCCCGCGTGTGGAACCCACCCAAATGCTCCTGCTCACAGGCACGCACAACCCCCTGCTCGAATCCACCAAACTCACCGACCGCGACATGGAGCACCCCAAGAATCAACCCAAGGGCACGCTCGTCATGGTCTTCGCCTTCCTCGCCTGGTTCGCCATCTACTACCTCACCAACTGGTGGCTGTTGGGCCGCACCTGGTTCATTCGCTAACAAGAGTATTCTCCTTTTGAGGTCCCGCCCGGGGCTGTGGCGCCCCGGGCGGGACAAATTTTTTCAGCATGATCGCATCTCTCCTCCTCGGCCTGCTCGGAAGTCTTGGTCACTGCGTTGGAATGTGCAGCGCCATCGTCATCCTCTTCGACCGTCAACCCATCTTCCAACAAAACAAATTCGCCTGGCTCCTCGCCCACGCGGGACGCGTCAGCGCCTACGCCGCGCTCGGTCTCGCGTTCGGCGCGTTCGGCCAAATGCTCTGGGCATTCGACAAACTGCAAGCGGGGCTTTCGATTCTTTTCGCCATCATCGCCTTTTACATGGCATCCGCTTTTATTGGACTCACTCCCTCGCCCGAACTTTTATTTTCCTCGCTGACCTTGCGCTGGGGACGCGCCATCCGCGCCTTCCAAACCGCTTCACTCCCGACCTCCTACCTCCTCGGCCTCCTCTGGGGACTCCTCCCCTGTGGCCTCGTCCTCACCGCCCTCGTCACCGCCATGGCCTCCGCCAACGCCATCCTCGGCGCGTTGACCATGACCATCTTTGGCCTCGCCACCATTCCCAGCCTGTTCGCGGTGAAGTGGCTGAGTCAGAAAGTCGCGTCCCGCACTTGGTCGCGCGGACTCGCCTCCGTCGTCATGATGTTCTTCGGCTTCCAATTCGCCATGCGCGGATTCGCCACACTCGGACTCGTAAATCATTTCATGCTCGGTTCATTCATGCTCTGGTAATCCGCCTTTTTCACAA
>CAYNQA010000479.1:0-1667 GCA_964399225.1 uncultured Anaerolineaceae bacterium | reverse complement strand
CCACGTATGCAATGTGACCGTTGACGATGGCAATGTCGGTGTCGGGCAGGATCTCGCCCGATTGCACGCTGACCCACTTGCCGCCGCGAATGACAAGATCGGCGGGGGCGCGGCCCATGGCAACATCAACGAGGGAGCGGGTGAGTTTGGTGGAGGGGGTCATGAGGACTCCATAAATCAATCGTAAGTAATTCCGTAGATGGTGAGAGCGGTCATCCAGAGGGTGGCAAGAAACAATGGAATGAGTAACAACCAGGCGGTGCGAATTTTATTTCTATAAACGGCATAGGCTGCGCCGAAGACAAACAAAGCGGCGAGATAGATCGGAAGCTCGGTCGCGGCGGTCAAATAATACGTGGCCGGGATGGACCAGATACCGGCAACAATCAACACGACCAGCCATTTCTTCCACACGCCAAGCGCGGCAAGCAGGGACGACAGAATTCCTGCCGGAGCGCCGAAGAGAAGAAGAAGAACAAAAAATTCACTGTCCATCATCCCGTTCTATCCAGCCAACAATCTCATGGACGCTTTGTTATGCTTATCAGCAAGCTGGCGTTCATCCACAGTGACGAGTTGACCTTCTTTCACCACAAACTTTCCGCCGACAACTGTATAGTCCACGCGGACGGGTTGGCAGAAGACCACCGCCGCCACCGGATCGTGACCGGCTCCGGCGTAGTCGAGGCGGGTGAGGTCCACGGCGAAGAAGTCGGCGCATTTACCGGTTTCGAGCGAGCCGATGTCTTTGCGCCCCAACACCGCCGCCCCACCGCGCGTGCCGAGATGGATGGCTTCGCGGGCCGTCATCAATTTTCGATTGGGATCATTAGAGAGGGAATAGCCCGTAATTCCCTCCTTCACGCGCGAGAGCAGCATGGCCTGGCGGACCTCCGCCAGCAGATGCGAGCCGTCATTGGAGGCGGAGCCGTCCACGCCGAGGCCGACGTTGACGCCAGCTTTGCGATATTCCTTGACCGGGGCAATGCCGGAAGCGAGACGCATGTTCGAGGTGGGACAGTGCGCCACGCCGCATTGATGTTTGGCGAAGACCTGAATCTCCGCGTCATTGACCCAGACCGCATGCGCGAACCAGACGTCATGGCCGACCCAGTCCACCTCCTGCATGTATCCGACCGGGCGATGGCCGAATTTCTGCAGGCAGAATTGTTCCTCGTCCTCGGTCTCAGCGAGATGCGTGTGCAAATGCACGCCGTATTCACGGGCCAGCCTGGCAGATTGCTTCATCAACTCGCCAGTGACGCTGAACGGGGAACATGGCGCAAGAACGATCTGGGTCATCGCGCCGGGTTTTGAGTCGTGATATTGCTGGATGAGGCGCTGTGAATCTTTGAGGATGTTCTCTTCCGTGTCCACGACGGAATCGGGGGGAAGTCCGCCTTTCGACTCGCCGAGAGACATCGATCCGCGTGAGGCTTGCAGGCGCACCCCGACCGCGAGGGCCGCGGCAATTTCATCGTCGAGTTTGGAGCCGTTGGGATAGAGGTAGAGATGGTCGGAGGCGGTGGTACAGCCGGAGAGGGCCAGTTCGGCCAGCGCGGTGGATGTCGAAATGAAAATATCGTCCGGCGTGAGACGCGCCCAGATCGGGTAGAGCGTCTTGAGCCAGTTGAAGAGGTTGGCATCCTGCGCGGCAGGGACGGCGC
>CAYNQA010000478.1:0-1702 GCA_964399225.1 uncultured Anaerolineaceae bacterium | reverse complement strand
TCCACTACGTGGAAGGCTGTACCGCGCCGCAATACACCACCGACTCGTTCCACTCCGGCGTGATCGAGATCATCGTCAAAAAGGGCGCGCGCTCACGCTATTCCACCATCCAAAACTGGAGCACCAACGTGTACAACCTCGTCACCCAGCGTGCCAAGGTCTTTGAGAACGGCACGCACGAATGGGTGGACGCCAACATTGGCTCGAAGGTCACGATGAAATATCCATCGTGCTACCTGATGGAGCCGGGTGCGCATGGCGAAATGCTTTCAATGGCCTTCGCCGGTCCGAACCAGATTCAAGATGCTGGTTCCAAGATGGTGCACTTCGCGCCCAACACCACCAGCAAGATCACGTCCAAGTCCATCAGCAAGTCGGGCGGACGTGCCTCCTATCGCGGCCTGCTCAAAGTGTACAAAGGCGCAAAGGGCGTCAAGTCCAACGTGGTCTGCGATGCGCTCTTGCTCGATCCGAAGTCCCGCTCCGACACGTATCCCTACATCGAGATCGACGAAGACGACGTCACCATCGGCCATGAGGCCTCCGTGTCCAAGGTCGGTGAGGAGCAGCTCTTCTATCTCATGTCTCGCGGCCTGAGCGAAGAGGAAGCCACGACCATGGTTGTGTCGGGCTTCATCGAACCGCTCGTCAAGGAACTGCCCATGGAATACGCGGTCGAAATGAACCGCCTCATTCAACTTCAAATGGAAGGATCGATCGGCTAACATGCAAGAGAAACCAAAAGTAGTTGTCTCGCGCGGACGCCGAACCGAATCCGCCGCCAAGGAATTTGCTTTTACGCAGACCGACATTCCCGCTGGGGACGCCCTCGCTTCCTTCCGCGCCTCGGCCTGGTCCACGTATCAATCGTTGTCCCTCCCCGTCGCCACTGACGAAGCCTGGCGCCGCACCGACCTGCGCTTGCTGCCGACTGCGGACTTCAAGCTTCCGAAGATCGGCGCGCACGAGGACATGCAATCCGTCCCTGAGGAATTGCTCAGACCGTTGACCGGCGACGCCCACGGCGGACAGATCACACTTCTGCCAGGCGGCACCCAGATCTTTTTGGAAGAAGCGCTCGCGAAGAAAGGCGTGGTCTTCACTGATTTCAAGACCGCCGAAAAGAATCACGCCGACCTGCTCAAGAAATTGATCGGGCAAATTGTGAAACCGGCCGACGGCAAATTTGCAGCGCTCGCTTCCGCTTTGTCGCAAAATGGTGTTTTGCTCTATGTCCCCAAGAACGTGACCGTGGACGCACCCCTGCATTCCGTGCTCTGGGGCCCCGGCGCGGACATGGCACATTTCTCGCACCTGCTCGTCTACGTGGATGATGGCGCCTCAGTGACGTATGTTCATGAGGCCGCTTCGCCGGACGAAACCGGTCACGCCATGCATGCGGGTGTGGTCGAACTCCACGTGGGGCAGGGCGCGAACCTCAAGTTCGTGGAACTGCAATCGTGGGGACGCGGCGTGTGGAACTTCTCCCATGAGCGCGCCCGCGTGGAACGCGACGGCAACCTCGACTGGATCTTCGGTGCGGTTGGTTCGCGCCTGACTAAGAATTTCTCCGACCTCGATTTGAACGGTCAAGGCGCACAGGGACGCATGTCCGGCTTCTACTTTACCGATGGCACCCAGCACCTCGACCATGATACCCAGCAGAACCATCTCGCTCCGCACTGCACCAGCGACCTTTTGT
>CAYNQA010000477.1:0-1703 GCA_964399225.1 uncultured Anaerolineaceae bacterium | reverse complement strand
GGCTCGGTCAATGGCAAGATCGGACATGGGGTTGGTTTCTCCTTTGGCTTGGGATTATTGTTTCAAATAGGACGCGGAGAACGCGGATAAACACGGATGAACACAGGTTTTTTTTGGGTTCTTTTCCGCGTAAATCAGCGCTCGTCCGCGTCCCATAAGGTTTTTATGCTCGCACCCGCTCACCCTTCGGATCGAAGAGCGGCGAAGCGACCACTTCCGCGGCCATCTGTTCGCCGAAGAACTCGATGGTGAGTTTCGTGCCGGGCTTGGTGTGCTCGATGGGCAGGTAGGCGTAGGCCATGCTCATCTTCACCGAGTAGCCGTATCCGCCCGCCGCCACCCAGCCGATGATCTTATCGCCCGCGCGGATGGGTTCCTTGCCGAGCGCGATGGTGCGGTCATCGGAGATGCTCATGCAGACCAACTTGCGGGTCAGGCCTTTTTCTTTGGCTTTGAGCAATGCATCCTTGCCGATGAAGTCAGGCTTGTCGAGTTTCACCGCGAAACCGAGACCCGCCTCGTACGGATTGTAGTCCGGGCTGATCTCACTGCTCCAATAGCGATAACCCTTTTCCAACCGCAGAGTATCAATGGCCTTGTACCCAGCCGCCACCAAACCTTCCGATTGGCCGGCCTCCCAGAGCGTATCCCAGAGGCGCAGTCCGTACTCCATCGGGGCGTAAAACTCCCAGCCGAGCTCGCCGACATACGTCACGCGCGAAGCGAGCAGGGGCACGTCTCCGACGGTGATGCGTTTGGCCGTCATGTACGGGAAGCCCGCGTTCGAGACATCGTCCGTCGTCACCTTCTCCAGGATCTTGCGCGCCTTCGGACCCCACAAGCCGATGCACGCGTACTGCGAACCGACATCCTCGAGCGTGACCGTTCCATCGTCCGGCATCTGCAGCGAGAGCCAGGACGAGTCGTGCTGGCCGAAGGCGGTGCCGGTGATGATCAGGAATTTCTGTTCGGCCAGACGCGTGACGGTGAAGTCACATTCGATGCCGCCGGTCTTGTTGAGGCATTGAGTGTAGATCACCGAGCCGACCGGCTGGTCGATCTGATTCGCGCAGACGCGGTTGAGGAATTTCAACGCGCCAGGTCCGCGCACTTCGAACTTGTTGAACGAGGTCTCGTCGAAGAGACCGGCGTTCTCGCGCGTCATCAGGTGTTCGTGACCGATGGCGCGGCTCCAGTTGTGGCGTGCCCAGCCGCGCGGCTCGTGACCGTGCTCGGCTTTCTCTTCGTAGATGTTGAACCAGTTCGGGCGCTCCCAACCGAACTTCTCGCCGAACGAACAGCGCAGGTCGCGCAAGCGGAAGTAAGTAGGGGAGACGCGCTGTCCACGGCGCGACATGCGTTCTTCGCCGGGGAAGTGAATATCGTAATACTGCGTGTACGTTTCGATGGTGCGCG
The DNA here is from genome assembly GCA_964399225.1 of uncultured Anaerolineaceae bacterium. Taxonomy (GTDB): domain Bacteria; phylum Chloroflexota; class Anaerolineae; order Anaerolineales; family Villigracilaceae; genus Denitrolinea. Next base: position 287 of record CAYNQA010000477.1, on the reverse strand, counting down.
CGGCGGTGTAATCGAGACTGCTGTAATTCGGGCCAAAGCGGCGCACATCGAGGCGCCACACATCCCACTCGGGCTGGCCGTCAATGATCCACTCGGCCATGACCTTGCCAATGCCGCCCGCGCCTGCGAGTCCGTGCGCGCAGAATGCGCACGCCACCCAGAAGCCTTTGACGGATGTCGGGCCGAGCAGGAATTCGCCGTCGGGCGTGAAGCCTTCGGGGCCATTGAGCAATTTGACGATCTCCGCGTTCTCGATGGCGGGCACGCGTCGAATCGAATTTTCCATC
>CAYNQA010000476.1:0-1716 GCA_964399225.1 uncultured Anaerolineaceae bacterium | reverse complement strand
TAATACGGCTTCCATCCATACTTGGCCTTCACCTGTCCCCATTCGAAGGTTTGGAGGAAGTGAGGGTTGGGCAGACTGGAGACGATCGAGTTCCAAACAGCGCTCATTGCTTTGCCCCTTCCTTCTGTTGAGCCTGCCGTTTCCACTCCAGGATCATTTTGTCATGCCCGCCTTTGCTCAATTCAGAAGGGATCTCTTCGCTGCGGAAATATTTTGCGCCAGTGGATTCAGCATTGACAACCATTTTCCCGGAAACTTTCTCAGCCTTATAGACAAAGGAAACCCCATTTCCACGCGGGTCATCGTTAAAGTAGTAGACATGGACCATGGGACCAAGCTCCACTTCAAGGCCAGTCTCTTCGCGGACTTCCCTGATCGCCGCATCCCTTGGATCCTCATCGGCTTCAACGTAGCCCGCCGGAACCATCCAAGTCCCCTTCCAGGGTTCATAACTGCGCTGCAATAACAACAGCCTGCCATCGTCTTCGATCAACACCGCCGCACCGACTTTTAGCTGGGCGTAATAGATCCAACCACAGGCAGGGCAAATTTCCCGCTCGCGGTTTTCCACAAAGCGGAGATCAAGTTTTGCGCCGCACTGGAAGCAGTAATGTGTCGTCATTCTCTACTGCCGATAAATTTCAAGTATGCCCAATACAACAACGAATTGTAGACCCGATCCATCGCCTGCTGGGACCGTTTCAACGCGCCGCCGAATCCGCGCTTGAAACGGTAGACGCCCCACAAGCCGTCGTGACGGGATTCGAATTCCGCTTCGAGTTTCACTTCTTCTTCATCAGGGACACCCCACAGGTCGTACTCTTCCGCACCTTTGGCACGCGCCCATTGGATCGCCGCCCATTGCAGGAGATACGTGGGCATGCGGTTACGTTCTTCATCGTTCGAGGCGCCGTAGACGTACCAAGCGCGATGTCCACGCGCGAAGACCATCAGCGCGGCGAGCGGCTTACCTTCGAATTCGGCCACGAGCAATTCCGCCATTCCGGTCGGATGAAACAACTTGTAGGCGCGGCGATAATATTCCAGCGAGTGGACGCCAAAACCATCGCGTCCGCCCGTGACGGTCATCAGCTTGTGGAAGCCATCGAGGTCATCCCAGGCGCGGACGGTCACGCCTTTTTTCTCGGCGAGGCGGATGTTGTAGCGGCACTTCTGTTTCATCCGCGCGAGGATCTCGTCTTCGGTGCCGCGGATGTCTACGACGATGGTGCGGGGTGGCTGGATGTTGTGAGGGCTGACCATGGACCGCGGACCATGGTCCATATTCAGTGGCTGGTCATCCCACGTATCTGGTTCGACCTTGAGGAAGATGGCGCGGTGCTTCTTGCAAACCGAATCCACTTCCTCCCAAAAGCCATCGTCCATCGTCCATTGTCCATCGTCCGCCACCGGCTTCGGCATATACGCCACTGTAAACCCCAATGGCAGTTTGCGAAATAAAATTTGCACTCCAGCATCGCCCGAGACGATGCGTACCGCGTCCCAGCCAAAGGCGGACTTTAACTCACCCCATTCGCCGGTCTGCAAGACGTGGGCGTGGGGATGAGATTCGAGGAAGTGATTCCAGTCGGTGAGGGAGACTTGGGGCATTGGGGAAATATGTCGAAGGTCGAAAGTCGAAGGTCCCGAGACTTTTGACCTTCGACTTTCGACTGCGTTATACGAGTGATGTCATATCCGGCGGCGGGGTAGATC
>CAYNQA010000475.1:0-1738 GCA_964399225.1 uncultured Anaerolineaceae bacterium | reverse complement strand
CAAGACTAAATTTTATATTTGCCATGAAAAAACAAACCACCCGCTCCATTCAGGACTACCTGAAACATATCTACGAACTGACCGAGCACGGGCAGCTCGCAAGCACCAATGATCTGGCGCGCGAACTGCAGGTCAAACCTGCCTCTGTCACGGGCATGATTCAAAAACTCGCATCCGAAAAACCCGCGCTGGTGGCGTATCAAAAACACCAGGGCGTGACGCTTACCGCCGCAGGACGCAAAGCCGCGCTGGAGGTCATCCGCCATCACCGCCTGCTCGAGACCTGGCTGGTGCAAACGCTTCACTACTCATGGGACGAAGTTCATGAGGAGGCTGAACGACTGGAGCACGTCATCTCGGAGGAATTCGAGAGTCGCATTGCCGCCGCGCTCGGACATCCCACCCGCGACCCACATGGCGAACTGATTCCCACTGCCGACCTGGTCATGCCAACGGACGACTCCACTCCCCTCTCGGCTCTCCGTCCCGACCAATCCGCCACCATCCAGCGCGTCAACGCCGCTGACCCGAACCTGCTTCGCCATCTCGAGAGTCTCGGCCTGACCCCAGGCGTCGAGATCGAGATCACTGCCTTCTCCGAGTTCGACAACAACCTGACCGTGAAGGTCGGACGTAAATCGAATGTGCTTGGATTGAACATCACGACAAAGATCTTTGTGGAAGTACAAACGTAAACAGGTACACAAGTATATAAGTCGCGCTAGACCTGTTTACGTGTGTACCCTACCCAAAAGGAATCCTATGAATCCAACTTACTTGCTCATCGCTTTTACTGTTATTCTGTTACTCGCCCTCCTCCCTCGCGTGGGATTGTGGGCGCAATACAAATCCTACCGCGCTGCGCAGGAACGCGAGCAGATGGAGGACGCGCTCAAACATCTGCTCGACCGCGAACAAGGTGGGCGTCACGCGTCGCCCGAGTCGCTGGCTGGGACGTTGAGCCTGCCGCGGCCAACGGTGACGCGTCTCATCGAGGGGATGGAGACGAAGGGTCTGCTCGAATCGCGCGGCGACCAACTCCACCTCACCGCCGAGGGCGAACGCTGGGCGCTGCACGTCGTCCGTGCGCACCGACTGTGGGAGCGTTATCTCGCGGACGAGGCGCGCATGCCGCTGGGACAGATCCACAGCGAGGCGCACCGCCGCGAACACAGTCTCACCGCCGCGCAATTGGATGAACTGGAGGCTGCGCTCGGTCACCCGACGCGTGACCCACACGGCGATCCCATCCCGACGCGTGAGGGGACTCTGCCCAAGGCGGAGGGAATGCCCATTACGGCATGGCAGGCAGATCGTCCCGCGCGAATCGTTCATCTCGAGGATGAACCCGCTTTGGCCTTCGAACAAATTTTAGCGGCAGGACTCCGCCTGGGACAAGACATCCGCATTCTCGAACGCACGCCGCAACGCGTGGTGCTGAGCGACGGCGAGAACGAATATCGGCTCGCGCCCGCGGTGGCGTCGAACATCAGCGTCGCGCCGTTGCCCGAAAGCGAGTTGCTCAAACGCGAGGCCGTCCCGTTGACCGAACTTGGGCACGACCGCCGCGCCGAGATCGTCACGCTCGATGACGCCGTGCAGGGATTCACCCGCCGCCGCTTCCTCGATCTCGGACTCACGCCTGGCACCGTCATCTACCCCGAACTGCAAAACTTCTTCGGCGACCCGCGCGCCTATCGCGTGCGCGGCACGCTGATCGCCCTGCGCAAGGATCAGG
>CAYNQA010000474.1:0-1745 GCA_964399225.1 uncultured Anaerolineaceae bacterium | reverse complement strand
GAAGACCTCTACCTCGAAATGCTGAATAAAGCATAAAATTAGTCCTCATACCCCACGCCATGCCCCAACCCATCCACCCCTGGTTTCGCAACGCCTTCCTGAGCGGCTTCCTGCTCAGCCTCATGGCCGCCATCCAACTCTTCGTCCTCGGCGAGCACACCGAGTCCTACTTCGCGTGGACGATCCAATCCGCGCTCACCGCGTCCACGCTCGGCGGCTTCTACTTCGGCAGCATGACCTTCGGATACCTCTCCGCGCGCGAAACGGTCTGGGCCAACGTGCGCGGCCCGGCGGTCGGTCTCTTCTTCTTCGTGACCGTCTCCATGGCCGCCACCCTGCTCCACCTCGACAAATTCCACTTCGCCAGCGCCAGCCTCCTGCCCCGCCTCGCCGCCTGGATCTGGCTGGCCATCTACCTGCTCATCCCCGCCGGACTGGCCGCCTCCTTCTTCATGCAGACGAAGGTCCGCGGCGCCGACCCCCAGCCCTCCGCTTCCCTCCCGACGGGCTATCGGCTTCTGCTTCTGGTCCATTCCGCGGCTGGCATTCTCTCTGCCCTTGCGCTCTTTTTCACCCCGCAATTCATCCTGCCCTTCTGGCCGTGGACGCTCACCCCGCTCACCGCGCGCGCCCTCTCTGCCTGGCTGTTCTCCTTCGGCATCCTGAACGCAGTCTCCCTGCGCGAAAACGACTGGCCGCGCCTGCGCATCATGTCCACGGCATACGTGGTCTCTGCGGCCTTTGCGATCCTTGCGCTCCTGCGCTATCATCGAGAGGCCGACCTCACCAGCATCGGCGGCGCCTTCTACCTGCTCTACCTCGGCGTCATGCTCGCCTGCGGCGCCTACGGCTGGCACCGGTCCACCCGCAACTGACACCATCGCCGCCTTCAACCTCCAACATCCCTCACATTTTTGCAATCTTTCCTCCTCCCTAAACCGATTAAAATGAGCACATGACGACTCCTCCCGGACCCATCCTCGCCGTCGAAGACGTGCCCGATACCCTCCAACTGGTCGAAGTGGCCCTCAAATTCAAGGGCTACCGCGTGGTCACTGCCCGCAACGGACGCGAAGCCCTCGAAGCCATGAAGGCCGAGCGTCCCTCCCTGATCCTCACCGACATCCTCATGCCCGGCATGGACGGCTTCAGCCTGGTCAACCGCCTGCGCATCCAGCCCGACACGCGCGACATCCCGGTGGTCTTCCTCTCCGCCACCTACGTCGCCCCCGAAGACAAGGAATTCGCCAACGCCATCGGCGTCAGCCGCTTCCTCGAAAAACCGATCAACATCGAAGAGATGCTCAAGGTCATCGCGGACCTGCTCAAAGAAAAGACCCAGCCGCGCCAGCCCATGAACCAGCGCGCTTTCTACGAAGGCTACCGCAAACGCCTGGAAGAAAAACTCAGCCAGAAGGTCGCCCAGATCGCCCGCACCGAAGGCATGCTCGAAACCCTCAGCGGCGACGAGAAAAAATCCTTCCAGGCTTCCCTGCTCGGTTTCGCCGAAGAACGCGACGAGATCCAGCTCCTGCTCGAACAGATCCGCAAACTCGAAACCGGCGACCTCAAGTAGCATCCGCAGATTGCACCGATTTCGCTGATAAAAAAACGGACGCAGCCTCTGGCTCGCGTCCGTTTTACTACCCAAGTACCAAACTACCTAACTACTTCGCCTTCCCCTGATTCGCCACTGCCGCCGCGGCCTTCGCCACTGCGTCCGCATCGCCGAGATAATAACTCTT
>CAYNQA010000473.1:0-1745 GCA_964399225.1 uncultured Anaerolineaceae bacterium | reverse complement strand
CGAATTCCACCGCCTTGGCCACTTCCTCTTCCACGCGGGCTTCGATCTCATCCAAGGCCTTGCGGGTGGCAACCTTCTTATCGAGCAGGTACTTGTTGAAGATTCCGATCGGGTCGCTCTCCTGCCACTTCTTCACTTCTTCAGCCTTGCGGTAACGCTCAGGGTCGCCCATCGAGTGACCGCGGAAGCGGTAGGTGTTGATCTCGAGCAAATAAGGCTGGCCTTCCTTGCGAACGTAATCGATCGCCTTCTGCGCCGCTTCGTAAACCTTCATCACGTCCATGCCGTCCACGGCGCTGTTCTTCATACCGTAGCCTTCGGCCTTCTGGCGGATCTCATCCACCGCCGAAGCGCGTTCGACAGACGTCCCCATCCCATATTGATTGTTTTCGCAGACCCACAACACGCGCAGTCCCCACGTCTTCGCCAGGTTCAGCGCTTCGTGGAAGTAACCGATGTTGGTCGCGCCATCGCCGAACATGCAGATGGTGACGTTATCGTTCTTGGCATATTGGTCGCCGAGCGCAAATCCCGCCGCGATGGGCAGATGTCCACCCACAATGGCGTGACCACCCCACATATTTTTCTCGGTATCGGCCATGTGCATGGAACCGCCCTTGCCCTTCGACATGCCGGTGGCCTTGCCGAGCAATTCCGCCATCACCTCGTTCGATGACAGTCCGCAGTTGATCGCCACGCCGTGGTCGCGATACGCGGTGATCACGCGGTCACGCGGCTCACGAGCCGCGATCAATCCCGTCGAGACAGCTTCCTGCCCGATGTACAGGTGCATGAAGCCGCCGATCTTGCCAGCTTGGTATAACTCCGCGCCGCGTTCTTCTACGCGGCGGATAAGCACCATCTGGTAATACAGGTCAAGCAATTGTTCTTTCTTCATTGAAACTCTCTCCGCTATGTCAGGTGAAAACCTGGATTGGATAATTTCAGGCAAAATAACACCGGGGAAACCCCGGCGTTGTGCCTTTTTCCAAATGTCGGGACGGGATTATAGTACAATTTCGTACCATTTTGGTGGCATTTCTGGAAACTTGATAATTTTTGAGAGTGTGCTGGTAATTGTTGTAAAATGTGACGGGAGTCACGAACATGAACTGGTTGATGAGCAAAGGCAACGAATCGAAAAAATGGATCGCCCAACTGCGCGATGCATCAAAGCGCGCCCAGGCGGCAAATGAGCTGATCCGCCTTGGTCCAGAAGCTGTGGATGCCCTGCTGGAAGCGATGGTTGGAAAAGATATCCAACTCGCCGATATGAGTGCCCAAATTCTCGTAAAGCTCGGGCCGACATCCATTCCGCGCCTGAGTGACATCCTGAAAACGGCTCACCCCGAGACGAGGTTGCGGGTGGCTGAAATCCTCGGCGAAACCCGCCACCCCAACGCCGTCATCCCGCTGATCGATGCCGCACATGGTGAATTTTTTACCGTTCGGGCAATGTCAGCCGAAGCGCTCGCAAAGATCGGCGACCCTCGCGCTGTCCCCGTTTTGATCGAGTTACTTGGTGATAATGAACCGCTCGTTCGCCAGACGGCGGCGCTGGCAGTGGGAAAATTCAAAGACCCGCGCTGCCTCATCCGTCTCTCCGATGTTTTGCTGGAAGATACTCAACTCGAGGTGCGTCAGGCTGCCGCGCAAGGACTGGCTGAAAGCCAGTTGAAAGAAGCCGTCCCCTCTTTGCTCGACGCGATGGATGACTCGTTCTGGTGGTATGGGCGCGAAGGCGC
>CAYNQA010000472.1:0-1752 GCA_964399225.1 uncultured Anaerolineaceae bacterium | reverse complement strand
GTCAGGCTGTGCCAAAACAGGGAGCGGGGAGACGGTTCGTTTTTTTTCATGGGTGATGATTCTTTCAGTACCGCAACATTCATGTTGCCCAGCCCGCGCAAGATGTTGCAGGTTAACAATTTACTCCGACATATCGGCTCGTCCAAAACGGACGTGAGAGAACGTCCTCTACGCAAAACAAGATTACTCCTCCGCCAATGTGCCTGAACTTTGCGAGATCAATCCCAGCGCCACGCCGCGCATGACCGCCTCCGTGCGGCTGTTGGCTTGCAGTTTGGCGAAGATGTGCGCGAGATGTCCCTGCACGGTGCGGTCACTGATGGTGAGTTGCACGCCGATGGCCTTGTTGGTGAATCCCTTGGCGGCGAGACGCAGCACGTCCAACTCACGGTCGGTGAGCGGCTCGACCACTTTTTTATCCGTCCCTTTGAAAATGTTCGACATCAACTTGTGCGTCACATTCGGGTCGAGCGCGGACTTGCCCTCGTTCACATCGCGCACGGCCTGGATCAACTCTTCGGTTTTCGCGGTTTTGAGAACATACCCGTTCGCGCCCGCCTGCAAGACGGCCATGACGTACGGTTCGTCATCGTACGCCGTCAAGATCAGCACGCCGACTTCGGGCAGGTGGGAGCGCACCCAGCGCGTGACCTCGATGCCGCTGGCCTTGGGCATTTGGATATCCAGCACGGCCACATCGGGTTTGTGTTTTTGGATGAGCGCCTGCGCCTCTTCGCCGTCTCCCGCTTCGGCGATGACTTGAATATCCTTTGCGCTTTCCAGCAGTTGACGAATCCCCGCGCGGACGATGTGGTGGTCATCCGCCAGCAGGATGCGAATTTTGGCTTTTGATGGTTTCGAGGACGGCATATCTTATGTTATCCAATTGCTGATTATAGTTCTGAGTCTGGAAAATATAGGGGAAGGCCAGCCAGGCGATGGCGAGTCCAGCCAACAGTCCAGAGACGAGGCGCATGAGCGAGTTGAAGGAGCCGAGCGCGTCGCCCGCGTAGAACGTCGCGGGGAGGGTGTAGTTTGTCAGCGCGGCCAGCCACGCATTTGTATCACGGAATCCGTTTCCGATGCCAGCAAAATCGCTGAACGTGTGCGTTCCGCCATCCAGCACAATCGGAAGGAGGAGCACGACAAATCCCCACCACGGAAGCACCTTAACCTTACGTCGAAACGGATACCAGGCGACGGCGAAAATCCACACGCTGGTGTAGAACGAGATCATGCGATCCGACCACGCAATCTTCCAGCCCATCTCAGGGTTGCCGATGAACTGGCGGAGAATCATTGGATTGATCGTGTCCTGCCATGCGGATTGAATCTCGGCCAGTGAGTACATCGGTTGTGCGCCGAAGAAAAAGAAGGAACGTTCGGGGAGTTGGTGACAGAAAAACGAGTAAACGAAATAGACCGCCCTGCCCGCGCCGTCCCAGCCGAGGCGCATGAAGACGGGCGCGAGGAAGGGAGTCCAGACCCACAGGCCATAGGCGAGGAGGAAGGTTGCAAACCAGTGACTCCCGATCCATTGGAAGATGGATTGTCTTGGTTTCGAGAGGGCGATTGTCGAGCCTGTGGACATGATGATTTCTTACGGCGCGTTCGGTTCGGGCGCGCGGTTGAGGTTGGCGCGATAAAAGGCTTTGGCGGCTTCCGCGTCGAAGGCTTCGAACTTTTGCAGTTGTCCCCACGAGGTCATGACAAGGGGCACGTCAATGGAAGGCCAGGGATAGGCGATCATTT
>CAYNQA010000471.1:0-1769 GCA_964399225.1 uncultured Anaerolineaceae bacterium | reverse complement strand
GGGATGTTGAACGGGTAGATGCCATTGGCGAGCGATAGATTGCCGCCGATGCCGAGCACAAGGATGGTGGCGCCGATGGCGAGGTTCTTCGGGTTGAAAAGATCCACTTTTTCGGATTGCATGAGCGCGACACCCTGCATGCCGATCACGCCGAAGAGGTAGATGCTCAGGCCGCCCGTCACTGCGACGGGGATGGTGTTGACGATGCCCGCCAGTTTGCCGATGAATGCCAGAGCAATGGCGATGCCGCCGGCGGTGATGAGCACGGGGATGGAGTAGTTGCGTGTGATGGCCATGAGCGAGTTGTTCTCGCCGTAGTTGGTGCCGGGTGCGCCGCCGAGGAAACCCGCCACGAGGTCGTCGGAACCGTCGGCGATGAGATTGAGGCCGATGAGTTCCTTGATGTTGAAGGGCTTGCGTCCGAGCTCGGTCGCGAGTTCGTCAATGTAGAGGGACATCTGATAAAGATGCGCGGTCGATTCGGGGATGGTGGCGATGGCGATCAACGAGATGCTGATGACGAGACTCCAGGCGCGCGGGTCATTGAAAGCGGGGAGCGTGATGGCAGGGACGCGCACCCAGGCCGCATTCGCGATCGGGCTAAAATCCACTTGACCAGAAATGGCCGCGACCGCGTATCCCACCGCCGCGCCGAACAGGATCGGGAGCATGCCCCAGAGTCCTTTGTTGCGGAGATAGACCGAGAAGATCACCGTGGCGATCAATGTGACGAAGGCGATGCCCCAGTTGGCGGAGGATTCATTGAGCGCCACATTCGCCAGCGCGATACCGATGACAAGCGCCACTGAACCCGTGACGACAGGCGGCAACACTTTATCGAGCGCGGCCTTGCCGATACGCATGATAAGTAAGCCCATCAGAATTTCCAAGACCGCCGTGCCGATGATGCCCACCTGCACCAGGCGCACGCCGTCCGCGCAGTAGAACTGAGTTGTGTCGGCGAAGCACTCGGGCGCGAAGGCATTCATGGCCGTGATGATGACCGCGATGTAGGAGAACGAGGAGCCGTAATACATCGGAATTTTGCGTTTCGAGACGAGCAGCGCGATGATGGTGCCGAGACCCGATGTCAGCAAGGTCACGCCGATATCGAACTTGGTCAGAATGGCGACCAGCACCGTGGCAGGGAACATGGTCAACACCTGCTGGAAGCCGAGCGAGAGCATCGCTCCGATGGGCGGGGTGTCATCGGGCATGTAGCCGAAGACTTTCGGTTTACTTTCTGCAGACATTGTCTCTCTCCTTTGGGTTTGACTTGCCCCTCTCTCGTTTCGGAAGAGGGGTTGGGGTGAGGGCATAAAAAAAGAGAGCCGCTAAAAGCGACTCTCTAATTTCCGAAAGCAGAAACAATATTCCCGAAGAAGTGCTGGTGCTGAAAATCCTTCAATCGGTTTGGAGTGTACATCGCGCCGAATTTTACGCAGATTCGATTTCATGTCAAGGTTTTTGGTGACAATCGTCACTCAGGACGGGCAAAGCCGGATGTTATAATCGCGCCCATACATTTCGCAAGGAGAACAGAAAGATGGCATACACAAACGTTAAAGTCCCCGCAGGTGGGGCAAAGATCTCGATCAAAGACGGCAAGCTGAACGTCCCCGACAACCCGATCATCCCGTTCGTGGAAGGTGACGGCACCGGGCGCGACATCTGGCGGGCCTCTGTCCGCGTATTCGATGCGGCCGTGGAAAAGGCCTACGGCGGCAAGCGCAAGATCCACTGGATGGAAGTGTACGCGGGCGAGAAGC
>CAYNQA010000470.1:0-1771 GCA_964399225.1 uncultured Anaerolineaceae bacterium | reverse complement strand
TACTTCATCTTCCGCGACCCGCGCGACGTGGTCGTCTCGCACGTCTTCTACGTCACAGACATGGAAGCGCGCCACGTCCACCACGAATACTACAAATCACTGCCCGACTTTGATTCCCGCTTGAAGGTCAGCATTCTTGGACGCCCCGGCGCTGGGATCGAATTCCCCAACATCGCGGACCGCTTCGCGCCCTACCTCGGCTGGCTCGACCATCGCGAGGTGTTAACCATCCACTTCGAGGATCTGATCCACGCCCGCGCCGCAACCCTCTCGCGCATCGCGGACCACCTGCTCGCACGCGCCCCGCTTCCCGCCACTCCCGAGCGGATCCTCGAATCCCTCGAGACATCCATCAACCCATCCAAGTCCCCGACCTTCCGCTCGGGCAAGACCGGCGAGTGGAAGAAATACTTCACCGCGGAACACAAACGCATCTTCAAAGAATCCGCCGGGGATTTGTTGGTAAGATTGGGTTACGAAACATCGAACGACTGGTAGAGAGGCTTCGTTGAAACGTCTATTGCAAACGCCCTGGTTCGAGATCCTCGGCCTGGCCTTGATCTCCGGCCTGACCTATCTTCCCCACATCGCTGAACTGACTTACTACAAGGATGACTGGTACTTCCTTTACAACGCGCTCGTGCGCGGACCCGAGGCATTGATCCAGGTTGCACTGCACACCCGCCCCATCCGCGGACCGTTATACGCACTGTACTATTCCCTGTATGGCCTAAATCCCCTTCCGTATCACATCACGATGTGGATCACCCGTCTGGCGGGCGGTATCGCCGCGTGGTGGCTCTTCCGTTTGCTTTGGCCGCAACAGCGTCGCGCGACATTCCTGCTGGCGGTCCTGTTCGTGCTCTATCCCGGATTCCATTGGTGGGTGGCAGGATTTGAATTCCAGCCTTATGTGCTCAGCGTCGGTCTACAGGCGCTCTCGATCGCCTTCACCATCAAAGCCATCTCCACCCCGGGAATCTCGAAACGCATCGGGTGGATGCTTGCCTCGCTCCTCAGCGGCCTGGCCTACCTTGCGCTGGTGGAGTATGCCATCGGCATGGAAGCCCTGCGCTTGATCTGCGTGTTCATTTACCTCAAACATCAAAGCAAGGAACTAAAGTTCCTGCCGCTTTTCTGGCAGTCACTGCGCACATCCGCCTTTTACTTTCTGATCCCGCTTCTGTTCCTGATCTGGTATGTGTTCCTGTTCGATAACTGGCGGTCCGCGCAGGATGCCGGGACGCAGTTCAGCGTCCTGTTCTCCTCGCCGCTCACCCTGCTTTGGCGTTCCGTGGATGTCTTCCGCAGTGTGTTGAATGCATCTGTCCTCGCCTGGGCTGTGCCTTTCTACCAAAACTTCTACGACAACCGCCTGACAGACCTGATGCTCGGCTTTGGATTCACGGCAGTCGTGCTCATCATTTTTTTACAGGCAGACTCGTTCCTTCGGAAACAAGTTTCAGAAGAGGATGAAGTCCCCCCGGCCGCATCCGACTGGCGCATGGAATGGTTGTGGGCCGGTCTGCTTGGGACGCTGGGCGGGATCCTGCCGGTGGTATTGGCCAACCGCGTGGTCACGCTCGAGCGCATCACACAATACACCCTGCCGGCATCTCTGGCCGCTGTGCTGTTGGCCGGCGGGCTGATCTATTCGTTGACCTCACGCTTCGTGCGCAACGCGGTCATCTGCGCGGTGGTTGGCCTGGCCGTCTTGACCCATCACGGGCTGGCGGCACAAGCCGTGACCGAAGAGCGGATCATCTCCGAT
>CAYNQA010000469.1:0-1785 GCA_964399225.1 uncultured Anaerolineaceae bacterium | reverse complement strand
GCCGCGGCGGCAGTGACTATTCGGCGGCCATCCTCGGCGCCGTGCTCCCCGCCGACGACGTCTGGATCTGGACGGATGTGGACGGCGTGATGACCACCGACCCGCGCATCGTCCCCGCCGCGCAGACGCTGCCCGAGATCAGCTACAGCGAGATCGCCGAACTGGCGTATTACGGCGCCAAGGTTCTGCATCCCAAGACGATCCGCCCCGTGGTGGACAAGGGCATCGGCCTGCGCATCTGCAACACGTTCAACCCGTCCCATCCCGGCACGCGGTTGGTGGCCAACGTAAAAAGCAATGGCAAACCCGCCAGCGGACGTGTGGTCAAGGCGGTGACGGCCATCCGCAAGCAGAGGCTGATCACCATCGAGGGGAGGGGTATGCTGGGCGTGCCTGGCGTGGCAGCGCGCGCATTTGGCGCGGTGGCATCCACAGGGACGAGCGTGCCGCTCATCACGCAAGCCTCCTCGGAGCAATCCATTTGTTTTGCCGTGCCTTCCGAACTCTCCCCTGTTGTACTTTCTGCCCTCGAAAAGACCTTCGCCTCAGAAATTAAGGATGAGGATATTGACCGGGTCTGGGCAACGGAGGATGTTTCCATAATCACGGTCGTTGGTGCAGGGATGCGCCACACCCCCGGCGTTTCAGGGCGTGTGTTCAGCAAGCTTGGCAGCCATAACGTAAATGTGCTCGCGATCGCGCAAGGCTCATCTGAGGTTTCCATTTCGCTGGTGGTCGAAGCCGCGGATACGGAAAGTGCGGTGCGCGCGTTGCATGAGATGATCGTTGCGTAAAGACGTAGACACGTAGACAGGTACACACGTAGACACGTAAACATGTCTTGCGCGAGCCTGTATACCTGTGTACCTGTGTACCTGTGTACTTGTGTACCTATATACCCGCCCCAAAAGGAGTCATCATGTCCAAAATTTCTTCCCCCATTCCCGTCGCCATCCTCGGCGCGACTGGCTCAGTCGGCCAGCGATTTATTTCATTGCTCGACGACCATCCCTGGTTCAAGGTGGTGGCGCTGGCCGCCTCCGACCGCTCGGTGGGACAGCCATACGCCAAAGCCGCGCGCTGGGTGTTGGATGTGCCCATGCCCGCCTACGCGCGGGATATGGTCATCGTGCCCGCGTCCACGGATGCGGTACAGGCGAAGATCGTTTTCTCGGCCTTGCATACCGAAGTTGCCAACGAACTCGAACCCGCGTTTGCAAAAGCGGGCGCGGCGGTCTGCTCGAACGCGTCCTCCCATCGGCGTGGAGATGATGTGCCGTTGCTCCTGCCCGAGATCAATGCCGAGCATGTTCAACTCGTCAAACAACAGCGCAAGGACAAAGGCTGGAGCGGATGCATTGTCACCAACCCGAATTGCACCAGCACGGGTCTGACGATCGCGCTCAAGGTGTTGGATAACGAGTTCGGCGTGAAGAAAGTTTTTGCCACGTCGTTGCAGGCGCTTTCAGGCGCGGGGTATCCAGGCGTGCCGTCGCTCGATATCATGGACAACATCATCCCCAATGTGGCCAACGGTGGCGAAGAGGAAAAAGTGGAATGGGAGCCGCGCAAGATGCTCGGCAAATTCGCGGGAGACAAGATCGAGCTTGCGGACATGGTCTTCAGCGTTCACGCGAATCGCGTCGCTGTCATTGACGGTCACACCGTCTGCGCGAGCGTGCAATTGGAGAAACCCGTGGAGCCTGAGGTTGCCATCCAGGCGTTGCGCGATTATGCCGCGCCGCCGTCCGCGAGGGAACTGCCTTCGGCGCCACGTCCCCCGAT
>CAYNQA010000468.1:0-1797 GCA_964399225.1 uncultured Anaerolineaceae bacterium | reverse complement strand
TGGCCTTGGGCGTGTGGAGCAACACCAGCAAAGTCTTCGAGATCGTGTACCTGTCCCTGTGGTATGTGGGGCCGCTGAACAACGTCCCTGCGGTGGATTATCTCGGCGCGCACAGCAGCGGGAATGTGGCGTTCTTCATTCCGTTGTCGGTGTTGCTGGTGGTCGCCGCATTCGCGGGGAGGATGCGTCAGGTGAGGGGGTAATTCGTTGGGACGCGGATTGCACGGATAACACGGATATTTTATTTTTTGTAGGGGCAGACCTGCGTGTCTGCCCTGGGCGAACACATAGGTTCGCCCCTACAAGCGGATAACAAACAGCCCTCGAAAATTCGAGGGCTGTGATTTTTTGTGGTGCGGAATGGTATTCCGCACAGCGACCATTAGGCGGGAACCATCCCGCCCCACGATTTGCTTACGCTTTTTCCAATTGGAACTTGTGCTTGCCGATGCGGAGTTCTTCGTTCTTCGCCAGCACCTTATCCACAGACTCTTCGGGGATATCCACGTAGGTTTGTTTGGGTTCGATGCGAATTTTTCCGATCGTGTAACCCGGAATATTCGCGTGGTAGGCGATCGTGCCAACCACGTCATTCGGGCGCACGCCGTGGATCTTGCCGACCTTGGCGCGCAGGCGCACCATGCCCTCTTCGTGCGAGGCATCGCCGCGGGCGCGTTTGACGCGGCTGGATGAGTCGCCACGTTCGCTGCGTTCGCGCGGGTCGCGGCGCTCGCGAGGTTCACGCGAATCGCGTTTGTCTTTGAAGTCCCTGTCGGTCTTGCGGCGGTCCATGACCTCGCCCACTTCCGCGATGGGACGCTGTTTCTCGTCACCGCGCGCCATCTTGAGGGCGGCGCCTGCGATCATGACCGGGTCGAAGCCTTCGGTGATGAGTTCGCTGACGATCTCCAGTTCGCGTTTGTAGCGGGCACGTCCGAGCCAGACCTTGAGATTCTCGACCAGTTTACCTTCGCGGTGTTTGAGGATGTCTTCTTTTGTCGGGAGTTCGAACTTGGTGACGACTTGCTTGGTCAGCGCTTCGACCTCGCGCATGCGGCGTTTCTCGCGCGGCGAGAGCAGCGTGATCGCCACACCCGATTTTCCAGCGCGGCCGGTGCGGCCAATGCGATGCACGTAGACTTCGGCGTCGTCGGGCAGGTGATAGTTGAAGACGTGCGAGATGTCTTCGATGTCGAGGCCTCGTGCAGCGACATCCGTCGCGACGAGGACCTTCAATTGGTTAGTGCGGAAACGTCCCAGCACACGCTCGCGGGCGTGCTGATCGAGGTCGCCGTGGATGGCTTCGGCGGGGATGCCGCGCACGACGAGTTCGTTCGAGAGGGCGGCGGTCTCGGCGCGGGTGCGGGCGAAGATGAGGGCGGAGTGGATCGGCTCGATCTCGAAGAGACGTGTGAGCGCGTTGGTCTTGTCCGATTCGTGGACGAGGTAGTAGCGCTGTTCGATGGCCTGTGCGGTCAGAGTCGCCCGCTTGATGGTGACCGATTGAGGGTCACGCATGAAGCGGTCTGCGAGGGAGCGAATCCGCGCGGGGAGGGTGGCGCTAAAGAGGGCCGTCTGGCGTTCGGCGGGAGTCGTCGCCAGTATTTTTTCCACGTCTTCCATGAAGCCCATGTTGAGCATTTCGTCGGCTTCGTCGAGCACCACGGTCTTGACGTCGCCGAGGACGAGCACGCCGCGCTCGAGCAGGTCATTGAGACGGCCCGGGGTGCCGACGACAATGTCGACGCCGCGGCGCAGGGCGTTGATCTGCGGACTGTAGGGCTGGCCGCCATAGAC
>CAYNQA010000467.1:0-1798 GCA_964399225.1 uncultured Anaerolineaceae bacterium | reverse complement strand
CGGGAAGATAGTCTACGCCCGTTACAGATGAAAGCAGGTCGTAGCCGAGTTCGTCGCGGATGGCGGTGCCGACTTCGAGCAGCTTGTCGGCGGGGACGATGTATCCGCTGTAGCCGGGGCGGGCATCGGGGGAGACAACGCCCGGGAAACGGGAGATCAGGTCGGAGGTCAAGGGAGAAGCGGGTGCAGTCATGTCGGCCTCCTAGGCTTTTGTCGCGAGTTCCGCGGCTTTGGTTTTAATGTCGGGGATGCGGCGCGGGTCGATCAGGTCCGGGCCAAGGATCGGTACGGGAATTTCCACCGTGTCCGGTCCCTTGCGATACCAGCGCACTTTGCTGATGGATTCTTTATCGATCTTTTTCTGGAGCAGGATCAAACCGTTGAGCAATGCCTGCGGGGTGGGGGGGCAGCCCGGCACGTAAATATCAACGGGCAGGAATTTATCAATGCCTGCCACCACGTTGTATCCCTCTTTGAACGGGCCGCCGCTCGAAGCGCACGCGCCCATGGCCATGACGTACTTCGGCTCGGGCATTTGGTTATAGAGACGCACGATGGCGGGGATCATTTTCTTGGTGACGGTCCCGGCGACGATCATCAGGTCGGCCTGACGCGGGGTGGGGCGCATCACTTCCATGCCGAAGCGGGCGAGGTCGTAGCGGGAGGCCTGCGCCGCGATCATTTCGATGGCGCAGCACGCGAGGCCGAACATCAGCGGCCAGACCGAGGACCGGCGTCCCCAGTTGTAGACCGGGTTGAGCAGACGGTCGAGCGTGGTGACGGAGACCACGTTCTTCATATCGTCTGGGATCTCGTACCCGGGCAGGTTGAGTCCTTCTTTATTTTCCATGTAGATTCTCCTCGAACCAGTCTTGGTAGATTGCATAAAGGATGTCATCGTTCGCGAGAGCGGGATCATCCTCGAATTCCGAAAGAGCGAGAGTCCAGTTGTAAATTTGTTGAAGCGTGACCTGTTCAATGTCCGCCTCAGGGTGCTGGCGGCGCAACTCTAAAGCGATGGCGTAAGTGGATTCCCAGTTCAACATCAGAGAGCAGAGATTAGTGAGTAGAGATTAGTAGTGGGAGTCATCACAAATGTGGATTATAGCATCGGGACAGTATACGTCAACCGAATTACGTAAAAATATATTTTCATAAATCAATTTGTGAGTATAATCACCCCATGTCTGTGACAGTTTTTCCCAACTTCACCCCGTTTTCGCTTCGCATAACCGTGCCATGCCAGTGACAACCGCCCGCCAGAAAGTGCTCGCCCAGCTCACCAAACTGGGACCTTCCTCTGCCCGTGAACTCGCGCGGATCCTGCGCATGTCCGAGGCGAACGTACGCCACCACCTGCGCCTCCTCGCCTCGGATGGACGTGTAAGCATCATAAATTCCCGCGTGAACGGCCGCGGACGCCCGGAGAAAGTGTATCGTCTCTCTGCTGCGTTGGAAGGGGATAATCTCGCCGCACTCGCAGATGCATTGTTGTCGGTCGAAGGTCAAAAGTCGAATGTTGAAGATCTGGCTGGTTCGATCTTGCCCGCTGACCAATTTAAAAATCTACCAATCCCCAAACGCCTTGCTATGCTTGTCGAAAAGTTGAACGCCATGCACTACCAATCCCGCTGGGAAGCTGGCGCAGAAGGTCCGCGCGTGATTCTGGGACGTTGTCCCTACGCGGCAGTGATCGAGAAGCATCCCGAGTTGTGTCGCATGGATGTGAGTGTGCTGGGCAACGCGCTGGGACGCGAGGTCAAGCAGTTGGGGAAGATCGAGAAGGGGATGGGGGTTT
>CAYNQA010000466.1:0-1812 GCA_964399225.1 uncultured Anaerolineaceae bacterium | reverse complement strand
ATGGGTTTTGGCTGTATCGCGATGGGAATCGTGTGGCTGAACTGCCCGCGAACACCACCGAATACATTGATATCTTTGAATTGGTGAAGGGCGGGCGGATGAGCACGTATTACATCGTGGCGTTCAATAGCGCGGGTGAAACGAAGAGCAATGTCTTGTCCCATCCCAACCCGTGTTGACGGGAAGGGAGTTGAGGCTGACGAATCTATTTTTCGCTATTATCTGCCGCGCAGCGAAAACCAACCCCATCATAAGAATCATCCAGGCCGAACCACAGGCGGTAGGTGGAGCGTCCGAAGCCGAAGGTCCAGTTCCATGAGCCGCCGCGCATCAAGCGGTATTCTGTGTTTGACGGATCGACACCTTGTGGGTTGTTATATGGGGATATGGCATAGTAATTTTTTTGTTCGGGGAACAGGAGCGGGTCGGTTTCGATGAAGGCATCGTGGACCCATTCCCATACGTTGCCCGCCATGTCCAGCGCGCCATAGGGGCTTGCCCCTAGCGGGAAACTGCCGACCGGCGCCGAGCGGACGAAACCGTCACAGCCAGTGGTTCCGCCGGGCATCAGGGATGCATCCAGTTCGGTCTCATCATCGAAGTTAGCTTTGGCGCAGTCGAAGTCATTCCCCCATGGATATTTGAATTTTTCGTTCGTTGACTGGTTCCACACGGCCGCTTTCTCCCATTCGGCCTCGGTAGGCAGGCGCTTGCCAGCAAACGAGCAATATGCCGCCGCATCGCGCCACGAGACGAACACGACCGGGTGATTCGCATAGGCTGAATCTTCGAAGTAGCTTATGTCAGATGGGAGATCACATTTGCCCGCCTCCACGCATAGACGATACGCTTCATTCGTGACCTCGGTCTGGTCCAGCCAGAACGCATCGAGGTAGACGGGGTGGGCGGGCTGCTCGTCGATCATGCCGTGGTCATCGCCCATGATGAATTCCCCGGCAGGGACGAGGACGACGGCTGCAGCGTTGGCTGGAGCTTGCGAGTTGAAATCCGCTGTGGGGGAGGGGGAAGCGAGAGGGTCTGGTGCGCAGGCGGTCAGCAAGATCGCGAGGAGAAGGGACCTGTAATGATTCATGGGAGTCTTAAATCGCTGCTACATTGCTCCTCAAAATTATAACGCCTCGCAGACATGGCCTGCGAGGCGTTATTGCCTAGTAAGTACTGGTCACCGATTTAGGTGCCTTCTTCCCACGAGTTCAGGTATTTGACCTGTTCCGCGGTAAGCACGTCGATCTTCACGCCCATGGCCTCGAGTTTGAGGCGGGCGATCTCGTTGTCGATCTCGGAGGGCACGGAGTAGACCTTCTTCTCCAGCTTGTCGGCGTTCTTGGCCATGAATTCGGCGGAGAGAGCCTGGTTGGCGAAGGACATGTCCATCACGGAGGCGGGGTGGCCTTCGGCGGAGGCGAGGTTGATCAGGCGGCCTTCACCGAGAATGTTGATCTTGCGGCCATCCTTGGTGGTGTACTGATCCACGAACGGGCGGACGAGGTTCGGGTCGCCCTTGGACATGGCGCGCAGGGAGGGGATGTTGATCTCCACGTTGAAGTGGCCGGAGTTGGCGACGATCGCGCCGTCTTTCATCACAGCGAAGTGATGCTCATCGATCACGTTCAAGTCGCCGGTGACGGTGCAGAAGATGTCGCCGATCTTGGCGGCGTCGACCATCGGCATGACCTGATAGCCATCCATGACCGCTTCGAGCGCCTTCATTGGGTCCACTTCGGTGACGACGACGAGGGCGCCCATGCCGCGCGCGCGGGAGGCGAGACCACGTCCGCACCAGCCGTAGCC
>CAYNQA010000465.1:0-1822 GCA_964399225.1 uncultured Anaerolineaceae bacterium | reverse complement strand
CCGCCTTCGCGGATGTGGATGTGATCGCCGCTCCGACCTCTCCCACGACGGCCTTCGTGGCAGGCGCGCACGCGGACGATCCGCTGGCGATGTATCTTGAAGATGTGTTCACCCTGCCCGCGAGTTTGGCGGGCGTGCCAGGCATTTCCTTCCCGGTCGGATTCGATCGCGCCAACCTGCCGATCGGATTGCAGTTGATCGGACCGCGTTTCCGCGAAGATGTGCTCCTGCGTGCGACGCATGCGTATCAGCAGGTCACTGATTGGCATACGAAAATTCCGACCATAAACCATAGACCATAGACCATATTGTCCATCGTCTATGGTCCGCGGTCACTGGTCTATCCTCCAGGAGAATCATGAAGATCCTCGTCACCGGCGGGGCGGGCTACATTGGCTCCGCCACCGCAGAAGCTTTGCTCAAGGCGGGACATTCCGTCACCGTGTTCGATTCGCTCTCCAGCGGACATCGCGCCGCCGTCCCCGCGGGCGCGACCTTCATCCACGCCAATTTGTCGGACGCGGAAAAAGTGAAGTCCGTTTTGGCTGAAGGCGGGTTCGACGCCATCATGCATTTCGCCGCGTTCATCGAAGCTGGCGAGTCGATGAAGGAGCCTGGCCGTTTCTTCGAGAATAATTATGTCAACTCACTGCGCTTGATGGAAGGCGCCGTGCGCAATGGCGTGAAGCGTTTCGTGTTCTCGTCCACGGCGGCGGTGTACCAATCGAGCGAGGAGCCGTTGACGGAGGAGTCTCCGCTCGGCCCGTCCAACGTCTACGGCCAGACCAAGTTGATGACTGAGCAGGCGCTCGAGTGGTATGGAAAAATTCACAGACTGCATTTCGCGGCCTTGCGTTACTTCAATGCCTGCGGCGCCCTGCCTGGACGCGGCGAAGCGCACCAGCCCGAGTCGCATCTCATTCCGCGTGTGTTGAGCGTGCCGCTCGGCAGGCTGGACAAGGTCAACGTTAACGGCGTGGATTACCCGACTCCCGACGGCACCTGCATTCGCGATTACATCCACCTCGCCGACTTGGTCTCTGCCCACCTCGTCGCGCTCGAGGCGCTGGGGGAACGCGACCGCCTCGTCTACAACCTCGGAAGCGGACACGGCTACTCGGTCAAGGAAGTGATCGAGACGGCGCGCGCGGTGACGGGTCACGCGATCCCCGTGGTCGAGTCGCCGCGACGCGAGGGCGATCCCGCGCGGTTGGTGGCCTCCCCCGAAAAGATCCGCCGCGAGCTTGGCTGGACTCCCAAACACGATGACCTGCGCGAAATTCTCTCCAGCGCGTGGGAGTGGCACACTTCGCATCCGAATGGATATGAGGACTAACGTGGCGTTCTCTTTTCATCGCATCCCGGTCGGCATTGACAATTGTTTCCTCCTGCGCGGCGAGCGGACCATCTTTGTGGACGGCGGCGCATGGGGAGGGACGCCCGCATTCATCAAAGGGATGAAGGCCCTCAGTGTGGATCCGAAAGAAATCCAACTGATCCTGCTCACGCATGGACATTGGGACCATATCACCTGTCTGAGTGACATTCAGCAAATGACGGGGGCGCCGGTCGCCATCCATCACCGCGACCAGCCCTTCGTCGAGAGCGGAACGCCGCCTTTCCCCGCAGGAGTCGGCGCATATGGCAGGATGATGTCCGCGATGGCGCGGGCGCTCCTGCATCCCAGGCTTCCGCATGTAAAAGTGGCAAGGCCGATTGGCGACGAGGGAATGTCGCTGGCGGAGTATGGCATTCCAGGCAAGGTGGTTTACACGCCAGGTCATTCGATGGGACATTCGAGCATCCTGCTTGATTCGGGCGA
>CAYNQA010000464.1:0-1827 GCA_964399225.1 uncultured Anaerolineaceae bacterium | reverse complement strand
CGTGCTCCGTCACCACAGGACGGTCATCGATACCTTTCGCATGGCGTGAGAGATCACGTCCGTTCTCGCCAAATAAACGTATCAACTCATTCTCGGGCCACTTGGCAATATCGCCGATGGTATAAATTCCCAACTCGGTCAAGCGTTTGGATGTTTTCGGACCGACGCCCCACAGCATATCCGCAGGCAGTGGATTTAAGAACTCCGTCTCTTTTCCAACGGGGACAATGGTTACCGCGTTCGGAGGTTCGGTCAACCCCTGGGCAGTGATCCGTTTCAACGCCAACGCCTTGCCGACTTCGGTGGCGAGTTTTGCCATGAGTTTGTTCGAAGCGATCCCGATCGAGCAGGGGAGTTGCACCTCGTCACGGATGCGTGTCTGAAGTCCGCGGGCGATGCGTTCGGGGTCATCGCGAATATCCGAGATATCGAGAAAAGCCTCATCGATGGAGATCTGTTCCACGAGTCCAGTCACGGTATGGAGGATGTCCATCACCTGACGCGAGACCTCGCTGTAGAGATGGTGACGCGAGGGTACGATGATCAACCCCGGGCTGAGTCCGAGCGCTTTTCCCATTGGCATGGCGCTCCGCACCCCGTGGCGGCGCGCGGCATAGGAGCAGGATGCGACCACACCGCGTTCATCCGGCTTTCCGCCCACCGCAAAGGCTTTGCCTCGTAGCTGCGGGTTGCGAGTTTCCTCCACGGCGCAGAAGAAGGCGTCCAGATCGAGGTGCAAAATGGTACGAGGCATGGCTCCATTATATAATGCCCGCACCCGATATAAGGAAAAAGAGTCATCTTTTTGTATTGAACAATCATTAAAGAAAAGTTATACTATGTGAGGCGTATAGTCACGAGAACAAAAAGCCAGTTGTTTTAGAGTGACCGCCTTCCCACCCTGGCAGTGGAACTTTTGATATTATTTGAACGTCGTAAGAAATTGGATGGAGAAGAGGAGAACCCTATGAAATCGCGATCCAAAATAATGTCCCTAATGATGCTGTGTGCTTTGGTGTTGTCTATGGTGCCCGCCATGGCGTTACCTTCCAGCGCTGCTGCTGCGACATGTGATGCCGCGCAGTTCGTCTCTGATGTGACCGTTCCGGATGGCACAAAATTTGATCCGGGAACGGCGTTCAAGAAAACGTGGCGCTTGAAGAATATCGGCACCTGCACATGGAGCACCTCCTATTCGCTCGTATTTGATACCGGTGAAAAGATGGGCGCATCCGCTTCGACTGCCTTCCCGTCCAGTGTTGCTCCCGGGCAGACCGTTGACCTGACGGTCGATATGACCGCACCGACCGCATCCGGTTCCTATCGCGGATATTGGAAATTCAAGAACGCATCTGGTACTTTGTTTGGCATTGGTGCAGCCGCTAACAAATCGTGGTGGGTTGACATCACTGTGACAAGCACAGCCCCCACAGGCAGTGTCGCGTTTGACTTTATCACCAGCGCAAAAGATGCCACCTGGTCCAGCGGCGCGGGTGGACTTTCCTTCCCCGGCACCGACGGCGATGCCAAGGGTTTTGCCCTGACCAAAGATAAACCGAAATTCGAAAACGGCGTGGAATCCTCCAAGCCGGCTTTGCTTTTCATTCCCCAAAATGTTACGAACGGATTCGTCCAGGGGCGTTACCCTGCCTTCAAAGTGGAAGGCGGCGACAGCTTCCAGGCAACCATCGGTTGTGAATCCGGCGCGACCACTTGTTATGTGGCGTATCGTCTTGATTATGAAGTCAATGGCACGATCAAAACTTTCTGGACCTTCCGCGAAAAATTTGAAGGCTTGACCTACAATGCCAATATCAGCCTGGCTCC
>CAYNQA010000463.1:0-1828 GCA_964399225.1 uncultured Anaerolineaceae bacterium | reverse complement strand
GGAAGAGCACGAGTTCGATGTTGCCTTGAATGTCTTCGATGGTGACGAAGCCCATCGGCTTGCCCTGCTTGGTCATGTAGGGGCGCACGCCGGTCACGAGGCCCGCCACGCGCACTTTTTCTTCGTGCTGGGCTTCGGGCAATTGGGCGGAGAAATAGGAAACGAGTTTGGCGAAGTCGGCCTGGTATTCGGAGAGCGGGTGGTCGGAGATGTAGAGACCGATCAGTTCGCGCTCCCAGTTGAGCATTTCGCGGCGCTCGATCTTGGAAGTGCTGACGAGTTGGATGGTCTCGGCTGCGCCGGTCATGCCGCCGAATAGCGACATCTGCCCGGCGTCGGCGGCGCGGAAGTGACTCGCGCTGACAGAGACGATGCGCTCCATCGAGTCGAGCAATGCGCCGCGGTCGCCAAACGAATCGAGGGCGCCCACTTTGATGAGACATTCGAGCGCGCGCTTGCCCACAGAGCGCAGGTCCACGCGGCTGGCGAAATCGTTCAGATCGGTGAAGCGGGCTTCCTTGCGTGCAGCGATGATGGGTGCAACAGCGCCCTCGCCCACGTTCTTCACCGCGCCGAAGCCGAAGCGGATGGAGGGCTTGCCATCGATGTCTTCGATGGTGAAGTCCCAATCCGAGGCGTTCACATCGGGCATGAGGACGGGCACGCCCAGGTTGCGCGCGTCCAGGATGTAGAGCGCCACTTTATCTGTCTCGTTGCGCGTCACCGACATGAGCGCGCTCATGTATTCGGCGGTGTAATGCGCCTTGAGGTAGGCGGTCTGCACGGCAAGCACGCCGTAGTCTGCGGCGTGACTCTTGTTGAAGCCATAGCGTGCGAACTCTTCCCAGTCCGCGAAGATCAGGTCGGCGGTTTCGGCGGGGATGCCTTTTTTGCTCGCGCCCGCCACGAATTTCTGGCGGTGCTTTTGCACCTTGTCGCCGATCTTTTTCGAGATGGCTTTGCGCAGGTCATCGGCTTCGGATTGGGTGTAGCCCGCCAATTGCACGGCCGCGTTCATCAGTTGTTCCTGATAGACGGGGATGCCGTACGTGTCCTGGAAGATCGGGCGCATGGACTCGTGGCGGTATTCCACTTCGGCTTCGCCGTGCATGCGCGCAATGTAATCGGGGATGAAAGCCATCGGGCCGGGGCGGTAGAGCGCCACCATCGCGATGACGTTATCCAGCGTCTGCGGTTTCATCTGCACGAGGTAATGGGTCATGCCGCCGCCTTCCAATTGGAAGACGCCCAGCGTTTTTCCTTCACCCATCAACTCGAAGGATTTTTTATCGTCGAGGGGAATGTTGCTCAGGTCGAGTTTGATGCCGTGGCGCTTCTCGATCATGTCGCAGGCGCGCGCCATGACCGACAAGGTCGCCAGCCCGAGGAAGTCCACTTTCAACATGCCGAGCGAATCGAGGATGCCCATTTCAAACTGGGTTACGGTCTTGATCGGCGTGTCTTCCGAACCCGAGGTCGGGCGATGCAGGGGCAGGTATTCCACCAGCGGTTTATCGGAGATCACCACGCCCGCGGCGTGCGTGCCCGCGTTGCGGACGGTCCCTTCCATTTTGGCGGCGGTGTCCACCAACGTGCGCATCTGCGGGGACGAATCATAGATCGCCTTGAAGTCGGGGATCTTGAGCGCATCCTCCATCGTCACGCCCTTGCCTGCCACGAACGGCACCAACTTGGCAAGGCGGTCCACTTCGGGGATGGGGATCTCCATCACGCGCGCCACATCACGCAGGGCGGCTTTCGTCCCCATCGTGCCGAACGTGATGATCTGCGCCACTTTGTCCTGGCCGTATTTTTTCGCGCAGTAGTC
>CAYNQA010000462.1:0-1831 GCA_964399225.1 uncultured Anaerolineaceae bacterium | reverse complement strand
GAGGAAGCCAACCGCCTGAAAGACGAGTACATCTCCACCGAGCACATCTTCCTCGCCATCCTGACCGAACGCAACACCCCCGCCGCCCGCATCCTTGAAGGGGCCGGCCTTTCTCGTGACCGTGTTTTCGATTCCATTCAGGGACTGCGCGGCGGACAGCGCGTCACCGACCCGCAAGCCGAGACCCGTTACCGCTCGCTCGAAAAATACTCCCGCGACCTGACCCAGCTCGCCCGCGAAGGCAAACTGGACCCCGTCATCGGCCGCGATACCGAGATCCTGCGCCTGATCCAGATCCTCTCCCGCCGCACCAAGAACAACCCGGTGCTGATCGGCGAGGCCGGCGTCGGCAAGACCGCCATCGTGGAAGGCCTCGCGCAGAAGATCGCCAACAACGACGTGCCTGAGATCCTGTCTGGCAAGAAGGTTGTCTCACTCGACCTCGGCGCAATGATCGCCGGCTCCCGCTTCCGCGGTGAGTTCGAAGAACGCTTGAAGGCCGTGATGGAGGAAGTCCAGCGCGCGCGCGGTGAGATCATCATGATGATCGATGAACTGCACACTGTGGTCGGCGCAGGCGCGGCACAGGGCGCCATGGACGCCAGCAACATGCTCAAGCCCGCCCTCGCGCGCGGCGAATTGCAATGCATCGGCGCAACCACATTGGATGAATACCACAAACACATCGAGAAGGACGCCGCGCTCGAACGCCGCTTCGCGCCCATCTACGTGGAAGAGCCGGGCGTGGAAGATACGATCAAGATGCTTCAGGGTCTGCGTGACCGCTACGAAGCGCATCACAAAGTCCACTTTGCGGATGAGGCCCTCGAAGCCGCCGCGCGGTTGGCTGACCGCTACGTCACCGACCGGCGCCTGCCCGACAAGGCCATTGATCTGATGGACGAAGCCGCCGCCAAACTGCGTGTGGCACTCTACTCGCTGCCCAGCGACCTCAAGTCCATGAAGAACGAGATCGACCGCCTGCGCGCCGAAGAAGAACAATCCGGCATGGCACGCGACTACGAAGCCGCCGCCCAGAAAAAATCGGAACGCCTGCGCATCGAGGAAGAATTCAACCGCCAACGCGACCAATGGGAAGCCGAACATCAACTGGATGAAGTGGTGGACGTGGACGATATCGCCGCCGTCGTACACCAGTGGACCGGCATCCCGGTCACGCAGATGATGGAGACCGAATCCACCAAACTGCTGCAAATGGAAGCACGCCTGCACGAGCGTATCATCGGACAGGAAGCGGCCATCCACGCCATCTCCGATGCGATCCGCCGCGCCCGCTCGGGGCTGAAAGACCCGTCCCGACCGATCGGCTCGTTCATCTTCATTGGCCCGTCCGGCGTCGGCAAGACCGAGCTGGCCAAAGCCCTCGCCTGGTTCATGTTCGATGACGAGGATGCACTGGTCCGCATCGACATGTCCGAGTACCGCGAACAGCACACGGTCTCACGTTTGTTTGGTGCACCTCCCGGATACATCGGCTACGAGGAGGGCGGCCAACTCACCGAGGCTGTCCGCCGCCGCCCGTATCGCGTCCTGCTCTTCGACGAGATCGAAAAGGCACACCCCGAAGTGTGGAATGCGCTCCTGCAGATCCTCGACGATGGCCGCATGACCGACGGTCAGGGCAACGTAGTTGACTTCCGCAACACTGTCATCATCATGACATCCAACCTCGGCACCGAATACGTCCGCAAGGGCGGAACCCTCGGCTTTGTCAGCAAGACCGAGACCGATGAAGACCGCGAGGCCAAGGACAAGATCGAGAAGGCCCTCAAGGGCAACTTCCGCCCCGAGTTCCTCAACCGCATCGACG
>CAYNQA010000461.1:0-1831 GCA_964399225.1 uncultured Anaerolineaceae bacterium | reverse complement strand
GTTTTTTTCTTTCCGCCAATCTACGCGAATCTTCGCGAATTGGAATGAAATTCGCGTGAATTCGCGGAGAGTAGCGGATAAATTCTTTCATCCCCCAAAAGAAACCCGCCAGCAAATCATTTCACACAACTGGTTATAATTGCTTCCATGACCATGGACTTTTTCTTCCCCGAAGACAACCTGACCCGCGCCGTGCCCGAAGAGACTCGCATCACGTCCCTGCGCGCCGAGCCGTATGAAGATCGCGGACGCGTGCGCGTGAACATCGAAGTGACACCGTTCCAGAAACGTCCGCACATTGACGTGACATTGTTTGACTCAGACGGTGAAGAAGTGACCACCACCAGCCTGGTTGAGCCGCTTTCATGGAAACTGGAATTCACCCTGCACGTGCGCGGTAAAGAAGACCCCGCTGGTCAATACAAACTAGAGGCGCAACTTTATTATCCCGATGACGGCCCGAAGGCTGACCTCGTCCAAATCCAATTCGAGATTCCTCCCTCTGCATGAACATGCGTACCCAAACATCATTAATAGCCTTATTCGTTTTAGCCTCTCTCCTCGCCGCCTGCACACCGCCCGTCACCGAAATTGCGGCACCTGCCATCTTCCCAACACCAACCTTTGTCAACGCCTCTGAATTCCGCGGCGAAGCCTTCCTCATCTCGATGGAAGAGAACGGCCACGCCCACCTCTTCCTCTACTCCACCACCGGCCAGCCCATCCTGCGCCTGACCGGCGGCGAATGGGACGACATCGCTCCCTCCGTCAGCCCCGACGGTGCGCAGGTCGCATTTGCATCCAACCGCAGCGGCTACTTCGATCTCTACATCCTGACCCTCGCCAGCGGCGAAACACAGCAGATCACCAACACACCTCAATATGATTCCTCGCCCACTTGGTCACCGGACAGTCAGTGGCTGACCTTCGAAACCTATGACGGCAACGATCTAGAGATAAGCGTCATCTCACTGACCGACTCCACCTCGCCGCCCGTCAACCTGACCGACAACACCGCATCCGACTCCGCCCCGGCCTGGTCACCGCGTGGACGCTCCATCGCCTTCGTCTCCGACCGTGACGGCAGCCCCGACATCTGGCTCGCCGACCTCGACCGCGCCGACGAGGGTCGCTTCGTCAACATCACCGGCACCGTCAACATTGCCGAGAATCTCCCGCTTTGGAAAGATGAGCGCCTGCTCTGGATCTCGCACTCCGATGACCTGGCCTTCAGCGGCGCATACGTCTGGGACTCGACCCAGCCCGAGCGCCCGGCCCAATGGGCTCTCGACGCCGATCTCGCCGCCTGGGACACGACCGGCTCACGCCTCGTCACCATCCTCAACAACCCCAACGCTGATTACCTCGCCGCCTCCGCCCTCGACGGCAGCCTGCTTCTGCCTCCCGCGCCGCTGCCGGGCAAAATTCGCGGACTCGCCTGGCTCGGCGTGGATCTGACATCCATCCCAGAAGCGTATCGCACCGCCTCCGCCGCCACCCCCGCCCCCGACTGGGTTCCAGCTGTCACGCCTCTTTCCGAGGGACCGAGTCAACGCTGGACGGTTGTCCCGCTCAAGGATGTGCAGGCGCCCTACCCGCAACTGCACGACCTCGCCGACGAATCCTTTAATGCCCTGCGTCAGCGTGTGATCGAAGAGACCGGCTGGGACGCCCTCGCCAGCCTGCACAATGCCTACGTCCCCCTCACCGCTCCCCTCGATCCCGGCCTCGGCGACGACTGGCTCTATACCGGCCGGGCATTCTCTCTCAATCCGCTCATGGTCAATGCCGGCTGGATGGTCGCCATCCGCGAGGAGATCGGCCAGCAAAC
>CAYNQA010000460.1:0-1835 GCA_964399225.1 uncultured Anaerolineaceae bacterium | reverse complement strand
ATCAGCGCACCTGTCCCCTCTGGCAATGCCCCGGACCTTGGCGCGTACGAGCATCAAGCGCCCTAGTCCGACTTCTGGATTTCAAATAAAAGCGGCAGTCTTTTCTCTGGAGACTGCCGCTTTTTGAATCGAAATCCCAAGACCAGTTCGTGATAAGATGATTTTGTAACATTTTACGGGTATGGCTCCTCTCGTTTTCGCACTGACAACCTATCCAAAAATTGGATTGCGGGCTTCAGCCCGCAGGCTAAAGCCTGCACTCCAATTTTTTGGATCGAAACCGAATGGAGATTGCCATGCGATATGTCCGCGCACTTGCCCTCTCCTGTCTGCTTGTAACGATCGCATGTCAGGGCGCGCCGATACCGCCGACCGCAACATCGACCCCCGAAGCACCGACGGTGTCGCCGACGTTCACGCCCACGCTCATCTCTCCCACTTTCCCCCCCATCGACAGCACGCCAACGCCCATCATTGGCAACATCTACTACATTTCTCCAGGCGGCTCGGACGCCAACAGCGGCCGGACCGAGACGGATGCCTGGCTAACTTTGGACAAGGTCAACCAGACTGCATTCCTGCCCGGCGACGTGATACGCTTCGAGCGCGGCGGGGCGTGGACGGGTGGGCTGGCTCTCTCCGTTTCGGGCGCGCCGGGCCTGCCGATCGTTTTCACTTCGTATGGCGATGGCCCTTTGCCGGTCATCAGCAACCCGGGCAGTGAGACTAACTTTACGAGCGCCATCCACGTTACGGGACAGTGGCTGGTCGTGGACGGGTTGAAAGCGGCCGGGGCGCAGGATGCTGGCGTCTACGTGCAAGCCAGCCTGGTGGTCGTCCAGAACGTGGAGGCGACGGAGGTGGGTATCGGGATCAAGGTCAGCGGTCAGAATAACCTGATCACGCGGAATTACATCCACGACCTGCACATGGTGAAGAACACCCCCGGTGGGACGGACGACTACGGCGCGATCGGCATCGCCCTCGGTAACGCTTCCCGAAATGAGATCTCGTATAACCGCATTGCCAATTGCATTGCGCCGAGTTTTGATTTCGGCAGCGACGGCGGGGTGATCGAATTTTATGGGCAAGCGGACAGCAACTACATCCACCACAACTGGGGCAGTGACAGCAACGGCTTCCTCGAAGTGGGCGGCGGCTCGGCTATGGATAATGTGCTGGCATACAACGTGTCTGTGAACAACGGCGGCTTCACTTCGATCCATCTCAGCGACGCGTGGGCCAGCGAGGTGCGCAACTTCCGCGTGGAAAATAACACCATCGTGGAGACGGGCGCGCCCGATTGGATGCTGATCAAATTTGCGGGCGAGCCGACCCCCGAGACGTTCATGCTGCGCAACAACATTTTATATGTGAGCGGTTTTCAGGGAATCGCGAACAAGACGAATTTCACGCACTCCAATAATTTGTATTTCCTGATCGGGGTGACAAAGCTTGGATTCGATCTGGGCCTGGGTGAATTCGTCGCCGACCCGCTCTTCGTGGACCTTGCCCGCCGCGACTTCCGCCTGCAAGCAGAAAGCCCCGCGATCGACGCGGGGCTGGACCTTGGCTACCTGCTCGATTTCATCAACCACCCGCTTCCATCGGGACGCGCAACGGACCTGGGCGCGTTTGAGTTTCAATTTCAGTAAACCACGTTTTTTCTTGATGTAATCGCTTGTTATCTGTCATTGCGAGCGGAGCGAAGCAATCCCCTTCCTGGCATGGAGATTGCTTCGTCGGGGAGAGCGCCCTCCTCGCAATGACGACACGAATCTGTGAGTTACTGAATCTCCTTGAACCCATCTTCCCCCAACGGTTGAATCTCCAAT
>CAYNQA010000459.1:0-1838 GCA_964399225.1 uncultured Anaerolineaceae bacterium | reverse complement strand
ATTATCTCGCCGGGAAGATCACACCGACTCCACAACCTGAAGCAGGCGCGACCTATGCACCGATGCTGAAAAAAGAAGATGGCCGCCTCGACTTCACCCGTCCCGCCGCAGAATTGGAACGGCGCGTGCGGGCCATGAATCCGTGGCCGGGGGCGTGGTTCGAGTGGAACGGGAATCCGCTCAAGGTGGGGCGCGCGAAAGCTGCGAAGGCCGGTCAACGCGCGGCGAGCGGGAGCCGCCTCACCGTCGAGGGCAGACCCGCCGTGATGTGCGCGGACGATCTTCTCATCCTGGAAGAAGTCCAGCCTGCGGGGAAGAAGTCCATGCCGGGCAAGTCCTTTTTGTCCGGCGCGCGCGATTGGTGAGCAGATCAAAAAAATATTTCCGCCGCACACGCATAAGATGTATGTGCGGCACTTGTTTTTTCGCGCTATTTGCGTTGAAATTCGTTTTCAATCCGGGTGTATCGTAAATCGTGACGATTTTGTGTCAGCGGGGTTTTTGTTGATGAAACCAATCTCATCGGAGGATGTATGTTCAAATCGAAAGTGTTCGTTGCTGAATTGATCGGCACCTTTGCGCTTACCTTTATTGGCGCGGGTGCAGGCGTGGCGGGAGCCGGCCTGGTTGGCGTGGCGCTCGCCCACGGTTTGACTTTGGCTGTGTTCGCCTACGTGTACGGTTATGTTTCCGGCACACATGTGAACCCGGCGGTGACCTTCGGCCTTGCCTTGAATAAAACCATTTCGTGGGGCGAGGCGGCTGTGAGCTACTGGCTGGCGCAATTCATTGGCGCAGCTTCGGGCGCGGGCTTGCTCGTGCTTGTGGCCGGACGTCATGGCATTGATGGCGGCGCAACGGTCGGTGCATTGACCTCTAGCGTTTTCCCGGCCTTGCTCGTGGAAGCCGCCCTGACCTTCTTCCTCGTAAACACCGTTTTGCATGCCGCAGTCGCTGGCAAGGCGGGACAGTTCGCAGGTTGGGCGATCGGCTCCACCCTAACATTTGCCATTCTGGCTGGCGGACCCTTGACCGGTGCTTCCCTCAATCCGGCCCGTACGTTTGGCCCAGCCATTTACACCGGCGCGCTCGGCGATCCCTCCACCTACATCGTTTACTTTGCCGGTCCGTTGCTCGGCGCGGCTCTGGCTGTTCTGGTTTACAATTTCCTGAAAGACTAGAAGCACGGATCGATCACGAACCCGTTTTCCTTTTTGGGAAAACGGGTTTTTGTTTTCGGCATTTTGGATATAAAATACCAGCAAATCTTTTCGGAGGGCCGCCGTGACCACATACGTCGCCGCCATTGACCAGGGTACGACCAGCACTCGTTTCATTGTTTTCGATCATGGGGGGAATGTTGTTGTTGTGGACCAGAAGGAACATCAGCAAATTTATCCCAAACCCGGTTGGGTGGAGCACGACGCGCTGCAGATCTGGCAGCGCACGCTCGAGGTGATGAACGGCGCTCTCGAGAAGGGACGCATCCTGCCGGAGCAGATCGTTGCCATCGGCATCACCAACCAGCGCGAGACCACGGTCGTTTGGGATAGGAAAACGGGTCAGCCCATCTGCAATGCCATTGTCTGGCAGGACACGCGCACCGATGACCTGTGCAATAAGCTGGCCCTCAAGGGCGGGCAGGACCGCTTCCGCGCGAAGACCGGCCTGCCTCTGGCCACGTATTTCTCCGGGCCGAAGATCCGTTGGATCCTGGATAACATTCCGGGTGCCAGTGCGCGCGCCAATAAAGGCGAGATCCTGTTTGGCAATATGGATACCTGGCTGATCTGGAACCTGACCGGTGAGCACGTCACCGATGTGACCAATGCCTCGCG
>CAYNQA010000458.1:0-1841 GCA_964399225.1 uncultured Anaerolineaceae bacterium | reverse complement strand
GATACGGCGCGGGCGCGGTCGTCAGCCGTATGACGGACGCGGACGCGAAAGCCCTCTTCACCGCCGATGGCGCGTTCCGACGCGGCAAACCCGTGGAGATGAAATCGGTGGCCGATGAAGCCGCGGCGCACATCCCCACGTTACAGCACATGATCGTTTTGAAGCGCACGGGTCAGGATGTGAACATGCTGGCTGGCCGCGACCACTGGTGGCACGAACTGGTGACGCATCAGCCCGTCGAAGCGGAGACCGAACGAACGTCCGCGGAAGACCCGTTGATGGTGATTTACACGTCAGGGACGACGGGACGTCCAAAAGGCGCGCTCCACACGCATTGCGGATTCCCGATCAAGGCCGCGCAAGATATGGCCTTCGGGACGGATGTGCATGGGTCTCGATACGCTGACGCTACTCGACCACCGGACGTCATCTACTGGATGACCGACATGGGCTGGATGATGGGACCCTGGCTGGTGTTCGGTTCCCTGCTCCTTGGCGCGACCATGTTCCTCTACGACGGCGCGCCCGACTTCCCCGGGCCCGACCGCTTGTGGGCGCTGGTGGAACGTCACCGCATCAATCAGATGGGAGTCTCGCCCACGTTGATCCGCTCGCTCATCCCGCACGGAGACGGACAGTTCGAGAAGCACGATCTCTCCTCGCTGAAATGTTTCGCGTCCACAGGCGAGCCGTGGAATCCCGAGCCGTGGAAGTGGCTGTTCGAGAAGGTCGGCGGCGGGACGCGTCCCATCGTCAACTATTCGGGCGGCACGGAAATTTCGGGCGGTATCGTGATGGGCAACCCGCTCCTGCCGCTCAAGCCGTGCGCGTTCTCCGCTCCCTGCCCTGGCATCGCCGCGGACGTGTTGGACGAAAACGGGAATCCGATCCGCAACGCGGTCGGCGAACTGGTCATCAAAGCGCCGTGGATCGGCATGACGCGCGGCTTCTGGAAAGACCCACAACGCTACCTCGACACCTACTGGTCGCGCTGGCCGAACGTTTGGGTGCACGGTGACTTTGCCGCCATCGACGCGGACGGCCTCTGGTACATCCTCGGCCGCTCGGACGATACGATCAAGATCGCGGGCAAGCGGCTCGGACCTGCGGAGGTCGAGTCCATTCTGACGCGGCATCCCGCCGTGGTGGAGTCTGCGGCGATCGGCGTCCCGCACGAAGTGAAGGGAAGCGAGCTGGTCGTCTTTGTGGTTTTGAAAAAGGGGATCGAACCGACGGACGCCCTGCGAAAAGAACTCCGCAACCTGATCGTGGAAGACATGGGCAAGCCGCTCGCGCCGAAATCCATTCTCGTCGTCAGCGACCTGCCGAAGACGCGCAACGCCAAAGTGATGCGCCGCATGATTCGCGCCGCCTATCTGGGACAGGAACCTGGCGACACGAGTTCACTGGTCAATCCCGAAGCGGTGGAAGAGATCAAAAAAGCAAAATAGTTTTAGCCAAAGGAGATGAGATGAATTTATTCAAAAAGAAAAAAATCCAGCTGCAGGCAGAAGTGCTTGAGGATGGCTGGATCAAAGCCGATGCGCTATTGAAAAAAATGAACAATTACAAAGGGGCTGAATTAATGGTTGATGTTGCCGTCCGTGTTCAACCGGAGAATGAAGCGCCGTACGAGACGAACATGAAGGCGGGCGTATTGAAATGTTTTCTAATCAAACCGGGGGTGCGCGTGTTGGTTTGGGCAGAAT
This sequence comes from uncultured Anaerolineaceae bacterium, assembly GCA_964399225.1. Classification (GTDB taxonomy): domain Bacteria; phylum Chloroflexota; class Anaerolineae; order Anaerolineales; family Villigracilaceae; genus Denitrolinea. The sequence continues at coordinate 132 of CAYNQA010000458.1, read as the reverse complement.
CGGGTAAACAGGGAGAGGTGACACTTGCCGATGAGGCGCCCGCCATTCTGGAACGGAATCCACAATTGAAAAAAACAAGCTGAAAAGACCAATCACTTCCTCAAAAGCGAGATCACATGGATATCCTCTTCC
>CAYNQA010000457.1:0-1849 GCA_964399225.1 uncultured Anaerolineaceae bacterium | reverse complement strand
ATTCGCTAGCGCAACTTTGACTCCGTCCAGCTTCACACGAAAGGTCGGCAAGGCGTTCAATCCCAACAACTTCTCACGCTCTTCCGAAACGGTTAATCCGGCCGCGCCTTTTTCCACGATAAACCCTTGCGTTGCGCCGCCAAGGTTGGCGTAGACCAGGATCGCCTGCGCATCTTTCGCGAACGGGACAAAGGCTTTTTCGCCGGTGATGATGTAGTTATCGCCTGCGAGTTTGGCTGTCGTCTTCAAATCGTTGGGGTCGAAGTCGAAGGCGTATTCGATCAGTGCGGCGGTGTACGGACGCCAATCCGCCTCGATCACTTTGCCGAGGTATTGCTGTTTTTGTTCCTCCGACCCGGCGAGCAAGATCGGGAGGGCAAACAAGTTCGGGGTCCCGACAGCGAGCGCGCCCGCAAGGTTGCCAAAAGCCAGGGCTTCCTCGGCCAGCACGCCAGTCACTGCGGAGCGGTCCCCGAATCCGCCGTACGCCTCGGGGATGGATGCCTGCAGCACGCCGAGTTCCCAACCCTTGCTGATCAACTTTGGCGGAAGGCTGCCCCCCTCCTCCGCTTCATGCGCCGCGGGGCGCAGGTCATTGGCCGCATACTTACCCACGGCCTCGATGAGCATTTTTTGCTCCTCACTGGGTTCAAACGAATACATGTGCCCTCCGAAATTTATTTGGCAGATAAGCCTTTGAATTGCAGGTCTGCGATCTGATCGGCAATATCTTCAATGGGCATCGCACCATCAGTGCGATACCAGGTGAGAGTCCAGTTCAAGGTGCCAAGCATGGCGCGAACCGCCAGGCTTGGATTCGCGCAGGTGAATTTTTTTGTCTTCACCCCCTCTAAAACAACGTCCCGCCACAGTGCCTCGAACCGGTCGCGGTTCGGGATGTGACGGGCGTGTTGTTTGGGGTCGAGCGAGCGATGCTCGAAAAGCAGGACAGCGGCCAGATCGGCGTGATCAGCAAGTACCTGCAAATACGCGCGGATCATCAGGCGCAGCTTTTGATCGGCAGGCGCAGCCTGAGCGGTGATCGGCGCAATTCGCTCAGTCAGGGTTTCGATGGCACGGTCGAGCAAGGCCAACAAAATCTCCTGTTTCGACGAGACGTGATGGTACAGGCTTGCCTTCTGGAGATTGACGGCCTCAGCGATGTCGTTCATCGAAGCGCCGTGAAATCCCTTTTTACGAAATACTTGCGCAGCAGCTTCAAGGATGTCATTACGGGTCATGGATGCTCCCTACCGAACGGTCGGTAGGGACATAATACCCGCAAGCCTCAACAACGTCAAGGTTGCAGTGATAAAATCTGCCTGCCATGACTCCAACTATCCTCTACCTGATCGGGACTCCGTACTGCGGCTCAACGATATTGGGTGCGGTCTTCGGGCAGCACAGCCAGATCGGCAACATTGGCGAGCTCGGCTACTGGACCAGCAAGACCAAAGATCCATCCCTGCGCCGATGCGCATGCGGGAATAATTTGCGCGATTGCGAGTTCTGGTCGCGCGTCCGCGAAGTATGGTTTTTCAAGGCGAACATCTCCAACGAAGCGGGATATCGCGCGTTACAAAGCAAGTTCGAAAAGACCAGTGTCATCACTTTCATGAACCGAAAATCTCTTTTGCGCCGCGCCGACTTTCAGGAATACGCGCGGCTCACCCGCCTGCTCATGGATTCAGTGGCGGAGGTCTCCGGTCGTTCGATCATTTTCGACACAACAAAATCACCGGGCCGCGCCGTCGCACTTTCCGCAGCCGGCTTGAACATTATGCCAATTCACTTGATACGCAGCGGACCACGCTTTATCGCATCCAGCATTAATCGGCGCGTGAAGCGC
>CAYNQA010000456.1:0-1867 GCA_964399225.1 uncultured Anaerolineaceae bacterium | reverse complement strand
TCCGCGACGAAGACCTGCGCGGCGACCGTCAGCCCGAGTTCACGCAACTCGACCTCGAGATGTCCTTCGTGCATCGCGACGATGTGCTGGCCATGGTCGAAGGTCTCTTCACTGAAATGATTCCCGCCGTCGCGCCGCACAAAAAATTGCTCTCCTCGCCGTGGCCGAAATTCTCCTATCGCGAGGTCGTGGAAAAATACGGCTCCGACAAACCCGACCTGCGCTTCGGCATGGAACTCATTGACGTGAGCGGTGTCTTTGCGAAAAGCGAATTCAAAGTATTCCAGTCCGCGCTCGAAAGTGGCGGTGTGGTTAAATGTATCGTTGCGCCGAAGAGCGCCGAAATGTCGCGCCGCGAGGTGGACGCGCTGACCGAATCCGCGAAGGCGCTTGGGGCGAAGGGTCTCGCCACGCTGGCGCTGACCGCAGAGGGCGTGAAGGGAACCGCCGCGAAGTTCGTCACGCCGGACGAACTGTCTGCGCTTCGGACTCAGACCAAAGCGGGTGAGGGCGACCTGATCCTCTTCGCCGCGGACGCGCGTGCGGTCGTCAACAAGGTGCTCGGCGGATTGCGCCTCATCTTCCGCGACAAGCTCGACCTTGCGGATAAGGACATGATGGCCTTCGCCTGGGTGGTAGACTTCCCCATGTTCGCGTGGAACGAAGAGGAGCAACGCTGGGACGCAGAGCATCATCCGTTCACCATGCCGCAGCTCGCCGACCTCGACAAGTTCGACACCGACCCCGGCTCGATCCTCTCGGACGCGTACGACATGGTCTGCAACGGCTACGAGACCGCGTCAGGCTCGATCCGCATCCATCGCCGCGACATCCAGAACAAGATCTTCCAGATGCTCGGCCACAAAGACGAGGACATCCAGATCAAGTTCGGTCACATGCTCGAAGCGTTCGAGTATGGCGCGCCTCCGCACGGCGGCATGGCGCCCGGCATCGACCGTCTCGTCATGCTGCTCGCGGACGAACCCAATATCCGCGAGGTGATCGCCTTCCCGAAGAACCAGAACGGCCGCGACGTGATGGCCGATGCGCCGTCGGAAGTGGAACCGAAGCAGTTGAAGGAATTGCATATCAAGATCACAGACTAACCCGTCATTGCGAGGGCGGTGCACTTCCGCCCGAAGCAATCCCCTCGCCAAACGGGAGATTGCTTCGTCGCTACGCTCCTCGCAATGACGTATGAAACAGGAGAAACCATGCCAATCATCCGCGTTGACCAAATCTCGCAATACGAAGGCCAGGAAGTGACCGTGCAGGGCTGGGTCTACAACCGCACCGACAAGGGCAAGCTCGTCTTTCTGCTCGTCCGCGACGGGACGGGGTTCGTCCAGTGCGTCGCGTTCAAGGGCGACCTCGACGAGGCCGTGTTCGATCAACTCGTGCGCCTGCCGCAGGAATCGTCGGTGATCATCACCGGCCCCGTGCGTGCAGACAAACGCGCGCCCGGCGTGCCCGGCGGATACGAACTCGGTGTAAAGAAGATCGAGATCGTGCAAACTGCGGACATTGATTATCCGATGTCTCTCAAAGATCACGGCGTGGACTTCGCGCTCGACAACCGTCACCTGTGGATTCGCATGCAGAGCCAGTGGGCGATTCTGCGTGTCCGTGCCACGGTCATGGCGGCGACGCGCGAATGGCTGGACACGAACGGCTTCATCGAGATGAGCACGCCGATCATCACGCCCGCCGCCGCCGAAGGCACGTCCACTCTCTTCGAGACCGAATACTTCGACGAGGGCAAAGCCTACCTCGCGCAGACCGGTCAACTTTACAGCGAAGCGACCATCTTCTCCTTCGGCAAAGTCTACTGCTACGGTCCCACCTTCCGCGCGGAAAAATCAAAGAC
>CAYNQA010000455.1:0-1871 GCA_964399225.1 uncultured Anaerolineaceae bacterium | reverse complement strand
TTAAACAAAACCACCTCCCTTGCGGAAGGTGGTAGTGGAGATGGCGGGAATCGAATACTATCTCCAATGGAGACCTACGTCCGAGTTAAACAAAACTGACCAACGAGGTGTTGGTCAGTTTTAGTGGAGATGGCGGGAATCGAACCCGCGTCCGAAAGATTCGACCCTCGGAAATCTACGAGCGTAGCCGGTCGAAGTAGGTCACCGCAGGCATCTCGTCCGGCACGAATCACCTGCGGCCAGTCGTTGTGTCTTTCGCACGCTTAACGACGTCGCGTACGGCACTCCGCGTTTGTCTCGCCCGGGCCGGTCCCTGGCGGAGCTCGGGGCCGGTGGACGCGGTCTTACGAAGAAGACCGGACTGTTACGACCTCACCTTAGGCGGCGAGGGGCATAGCAGCGTAGGAAGTGCGGTTGGCACTTGAGGGGTTGCGCTGAGTTTACGAGTTCGGCGCCTCTCGGCTCGCATTCCGGGACCAGCCTCTCCCGTCGAAGCCTGTCATCCCCAAAGGGCGGGGACTTTCCCCGGAGGGAACGTAAGTTGTTAACGTTCTTCGCTTTCATTATATCACTGTCGCGCAGACGTAACTGCCTGCACGCGCGGGTGTTGGTTTGAAACATGGATTATCGAATTCAATACGCCAGTTTGCTTTTACGCGAGTCACACCGCCTGGAGACGGCCGGTGATTATGCGCGCGCGCTGGAGGCTGCTCAAAAAGCGCTCTGGGCTTTGGATGCGCCCGGCGAGGACGGATCCGCTGCGGGGTCGGTGGAGATGCGCTTCGAGGCCTGGACGCTGACCGGGGCGCTGCTCCGTCAACTGGCCCGCTACGCCGAGGCGGAGCCGGTCCTGCGTCGGTGCCTGGCGATGGCGGTCGAGTCGTTTGGCGAAGCCGATGACCGGACGAGCATGGCGCGCAATCAACTGGGCGTGTTGTTCAAATACACGGGGAATTTTGAGGAGGCCGAGGATCTGTATCGCAAAGCCTTGAGCCACTTGACGGCGCGGCACGGAGAGATGCACGGCATGGTGGCAACGCTCGAGCATAACCTGGGCGGACTCTTCCACGCGCGCGGAGACTACGAGCAGGCCGAGCCGCACGGACGCAAAGCCTGGGAGATCAACCGCGCCCTGCTTGGCGAAGACGATGTGCGCACCATTGCAGACGCGGCGGCATATGCGGGGATTTTGGACGGCTTGAAGCGGTTCGATGAATCAGAAATAATTTACCGGCGCGCGCTGGAAGCGTTCGAGCGCCATTACGGACACGAGCATTACGAGGTGGCGGTGAATTTGAACAACCTTGCCAATGTGCGTTTCGCGCAGGGAGATTTGGCGGGGGCGGAGCAACTAATGCGCGAGGCACTTTCGGTCAAAGAGAAAATTCTGGGCGCAGATCATCCCGATACGGCCCTGACCATGAATAACCTGGGGGTGATCGTGCAGAAACAGGGACGCTCGCAGGAAGCCCGGGCGCTCTTCGAACTGGCGCTGGGACATTTGGAGGCGCGGCTGGGCACGGACCACCCGCGCACGCGGATGGTGCGGGGAAATCTCGCCGCCGTTTCAGGGTAAGTTTCTATCCGAATATTGGGGCGCGGGCTTCGCGCTAGCGCCCTTTAGGATCAGCCCGCAGGCTGACCGCGAACGCGAGCAAGTGTTTGGGCGACGGGGAAGTTTGACAGAAAGAGTCAACAAACTGGCAACATTTTCAACAAAACGACTTCTATAATGCCGCATCTAGGACGAGCGTGCGGCGCTCGTCGCCAAACAAACCCATACAGGAGTCCCCATGTCCATCGAATCCATCCTCTCCCGCATGATCAGCGACCCGAAGTTCGCCGATGCCGTCTTCGACGATGCATCCAAG
>CAYNQA010000454.1:0-1878 GCA_964399225.1 uncultured Anaerolineaceae bacterium | reverse complement strand
TGTGAAAGAACGGCGCGCCGAGAACAGCCGCGAGGCCGAACGCCTTGACAAGCGCCGCACCGAATTGGAAAGCCGCGCCGACAAACTCGAACAGCGCGAACAGAATTTGAACAAACGCCAGTCGAACATGGACCGCCGCGCGAACGATATCGAAAAGGTCTACGAACAACAGGTAGCCAAACTCGAGCAGGTGGCCGCCCTCACGCAGGACGAGGCCCGCAAGGATTTATTCGCCGCCGTGGAGAAGGAAGCCCGCGCCGACATGGCCCGCATCTACCGTCAGATCGAGGCGGAGGCCCGCGAGGAAGGCGAGAAGCGCGCCCGCAAGTTGATCGCCGATGCCATCCAGCGCGTCGCGTCGGAGCACGTCTCCGAGGTCACCAGCTCGCGCGTCACGCTGCCGAACGAAGAAATGAAGGGACGCATCGTCGGCCGTAACGGTCGCAACATCAAGGCCTTCGAGCAGGCCGCCGGCGTGGACGTGATCGTGGACGACACACCCGAGTCGGTCACCATCTCGTGCTTCGACTCGGTGCGCCGCGAGATCGCCCGCCGCGCCCTCATCCGCCTGACCGTAGACGGACGCATCCACCCAGCCCACATCGAAAAGATCATCGAAGACGAAACCACGGCCGTGGACAAGATCATCAACGAAGCCGGTGAACAGGCGGCCTTCGACGCCAACATCGCCGGTCTGCACCCCGAGATCCTGCGCATGATGGGACGCTTGAAATTCCGCACCTCGTACGGACAGAACCAACTTTCACACGCGGTCGAAGTCTCGAAACTGGCTGGCATCCTTGCCGCTGAGTTGGGCGCAAACGTGGACCTCGCGAAGCAGGGCGGTTTCCTGCACGACATTGGCAAAGCCATGGACCACAACCAGGAAGGCACACATGCCCTGCTCGGCGCGGAATTCTGCAAACGCTATGGCGTGAACCCCAAGGTGGTCAATGCGATCGCGTCGCATCACCACGAGCAGGAACAGGAAACCATCGAAGCCGTCATCGCCGAGGCTGCCGATGCCATCTCCGGTGCGCGCCCCGGTGCACGCCGCGAAGACCTCGAAGCCTACATCAAACGCATCAAAAATCTCGAGGACCTGGCGAATTCCTTCAAGGGTGTGCAACAGAGTTTCGCCATCCAGGCGGGACGTGAAGTGCGCATCATCGTCCGCCCGGAGGAGATCGACGATCTCGAGTCTGCACGCCTGGCGCGCGACGTCGCCAAGAAGATCGAAGAGACCATGCAGTATCCCGGTCAGATCAAAGTCTCGGTCATCCGCGAGACACGGGCTGTGGATTACGCGAAGTAGAACATACCAAAGAGCGCCCGCAAGGCGCTCTTTTTTTTGGAGTCGCCATGACCGTGAATTTCGCAACTCATCTTGAGTGTTCTAAATGTGGGAAGCACTTCTCCAGCCGGGAGTTGCAGACCTTTTGCCCGGAATGCACAACTCCGCTGATCACCCGCTATGATCTGACCGCAGCACGTCAGCGCATGGACCGTGACGCAGTCCGCGCCCGCCAGCGAGGCATGTGGCGTTGGCGTGAACTCCTCCCGGTGGACGACCCATCCAACATCGTCACACTCGGCGAAGGCGACACGCCCACCCTGCTCCTCGAGCGACTTGGCGAAAGTCTCGGCGTAGCGCAGTTGTATCTCAAAGATGAAAGCTTCAACCCAACCGCATCATTCAAAGCACGCGGACTGGCTGGAGCCATCTCGAAGGCAAAAGAGCTTAGCGTGGAAAAGGTGATCATCCCCACGGCGGGAAATGCAGGCGGGGCCATGGCAGCATACGCAGCGCGGGCTGGAATGCGGGCGCGTATTTACATGCCCAAAGATACGCCGCGCGCAAATGTGGAAGAAAGCCGC
>CAYNQA010000453.1:0-1909 GCA_964399225.1 uncultured Anaerolineaceae bacterium | reverse complement strand
ACAGCGATCCCACAACTCGTTGACGATCTTATTGCGCGCCGCCTTATTCCCCTCTAGCGCATCCTTCGGGACAATATCGAGCAACGTGACGGTCACGCCTGTATTCGCCAGGTGCGCCGCGATCGCCGCGCCCATCGTTCCCGCGCCGATGACTACTGCTTTGTTGATTTGGTATGTCATGGTTTTTCCTTTTGGTAAATTGGGAGATGGTAGATCGGCAAATTGGTTTCTTGCCAATTCCCAATCTACCAATTTACCCATTACCTCAACTCCGCTCCACTGTATCCCAAGATCTGCCGCGCCACAACCATGCGATTGATCTGCCCCGTACCTTCATAAATGTCAGTGATCTTCGCGTCGCGGAACCACTTCTCGAGCAGGAACTCGCGGCTGTAGCCGAGCGGACCCAAAATCTCCACGGCCTTCTGCGTGATCTTCGTGCCCACATCTCCAGCCTTGACCTTGCTCATCGAAGATTCAAGCGCGTTCGGCTTCTTGTTGTCAGCCATCCACACGGCCTTGAGTGTCAACAACCACGCGGATTTGAGCATGATCTCACAGTCGATGACTTCGCGTTCGATGTTGGTCAGCTTTTGGCGCGGCAGGCCGTAGCGGATCTGGACTCCGTTCTCGGCCAGTTTCTCCTTCAGGAATTCCAGCGCGGCGCGTGCCACGCCGAGTCCTGACGCGGCCACGAGCGGTCTCGTCGCGTCGAACGTAGCCATCGCTCCTTTGAAACCTGTGGTCGTCTTCTCCACGGTCGGACTGCCAAGGATCGCGTCAAATGGGACGCGCGCGTCCACGAGCGAGATGACGGCCGTGTCGCTGGCGCGGATGCCAAGCTTGTGCTCCAGTTTGACGATCTTCACCCCTGGCGTCCCTGCCTCGACCACGAACGAGCGCATCCCCGCGCGTCCCGCCGATGGATCAATGGAGGCCCACACGACGAGGAAGCCGCGACCAAGTTTTTCATAATCTGTGAACGCCTTGTCACCCGCAGTGACAAAGATCTTCTCGCCATTTAGAACCCATTCATTCGATTTTTCGTCCAGAACGGCACGCGTGCGAATGGAAGAAGTATCCGAACCTGCGCCTGCTTCGGTCATGCACATGGCGGCAAGGGTCGGTTTTTCGCCGCTGAAGCGGGCGAGATATTTCTCTTTTTGTTCCTCGGTGCCAGCCGCTGCAACAGCGGCCGCACCCAATCCGCCGCCGGGAGTGATCAGGTAGAAGCCGACATCACCCCAGGCGAGCATCTCTATTTGGGAGGCCAGGGTCTGGTAAGCAATGGATGGACGTTTTTCTTTTTGTTCGCTGCCGTCGTGTCCATTGCCTTTCTCTTTCTTCGGGGCCAGCGACCCGGCGCCCATCGCCTTCATCGCGGTATGCATGAACTCCATGTAATCCCATGGAATTTCGTGCTCGTGTTCGTCGAAGTAGCGCGACTTCGAGCGCATCATTTCTTCTGCGACCGTCTTCAACACAAACTGGGTTTGTGCAATTGGTTTGGGGGTTTCAAATTCGATTGTCATGGTAACTCCTTGTAAAAAGGTAGACACGTACACACGTACACAGGTCTTTGCTCCACGTGTTTACGTGTGTACCTGTGTATTTGTATACTTGTTTACCTAAACCATCGTAAATCCTGTAAACATTGCGAAGCCGCGCCCCTCGCGCATCCACATCTCCACGGGATGCTCGCGGATGTAACCGTGCCCGCCGAGGATCTGCACCGCTCGGTCGGTGACCATCATCGCCATGTCTGCCGCGCCCGTGGACGCGAGATACGCTTCGATGAAGGCGTCGTCCTTGCCCGTGTCCAACTTCCACGCGGCTTCCCACGTGAGCAGGCGCACGGCTTCGATCTCTGTGCCCATTTCGGCCAGCATGAAGGCGATGGCCTGTTTCT
>CAYNQA010000452.1:0-1923 GCA_964399225.1 uncultured Anaerolineaceae bacterium | reverse complement strand
AATGCTGTTTATCGGGATGCCAGGTTACGCGGCAACCGAGGTGCGTGCAAATATCCGAAAAGACGCGCACATCGCTTCCACTTTTTCTAACAACGTACAAACCGTAACTGATCGCCGTCCGCTCCCAGCCGTTGACTCTTGTGCGGGTGAAGTCAAATCGCGTTGGGATTCCGATCGGATAATTATCCAGCGCGCCCAATGGGATGACCGCTTCCTCCTCCGCCCCAGTTTGGATCGCGGGGGATAGCAGATACGCCACCGAGGGGAGTCCCACCAGCGCCCCGATCAGGCCGCCGATTCCCACCAGAGCAGCCTTGATAACGTCGCGGCGACTCAATTGGTTTTTGCTCGGCGCGGACATGTTTGTTTCCTTTCTTTACTGCGCTCCCCATTCGAAGACGCGTGAGGGCGCGTCCACATTGACAATGGTGAGGGTGAGTTTAGTCGCGCCATCGAGGATGGATGTGCCGTTTTTCATCGCGGGGAAGATCAACGTGCCAACAACGTGATGTCCACCGCGCGGCGCGTCCCACAATGTGGCTTGGACAGTAACACCTGTGTCGGTGGTGAGGGTGGCTTGAGTTGCCAAGTCCATGCTGAGGTCAATGGAGTGGGTGGTCAATACAATGTCGAATTCGATGGTCTCAGTGGGCGCGTCGAGATTGAGTGGTGTCACTTCGAAGATGATCGCGCCCTGTCCGTCAGTGCGCATGGCGGAGTCGAATTGGGCGGCTGAGTTGCCCGAGGAAACAGGAGCAGGCGCGGGGTCGGAGGGAAGCGGGGCAGGAGTCGCGGAGCAGGCTGCGAGGATCAAAGTCAGAATTAAAAGCGAGGGAATCAGGAAGCGTTTCATTTTATCTCCACAAGAGCGGGTTGAAGTTTTTGTCGTTCGCGATACAGCACGAAGAGCATGACGCCGATGCCGATCAGGTTCATGGCGAGGCCGACCAGCATGAACGGACGCTGGTAGCGCGTGAGGAAACTGGCGGCGGCGCTGAGGCCAAGGATCGGCAAAACATCGGTGACGTGATGAATACAACAGGCGACCATTGCCGTAGCAGATGTTCCGCCGCTCGCGCCCATCATGGAACCAGCATGGCCTGTGGATGTGATTGGAACGAAGAGGCGAAATCGCAAAATGGAGTAGAGGGCGGCTTGGACGCCAAAGCCGAGCAGGATCGGGATAACGTACCAGCGGTCGCGCACGAATTGCGAGGAGGCGTAGTCCCAGCCCTGCGCCCAGGTGAGAATGCCAATGTAGAATGAAGCGATGAAGGCCGAGCCGAACAGGAATGCCGCGAGGGGGATGAGAATTCGTTTCACCGTTAATCTCCTTTGGCGTCATCATAGCCCTGACAATGGCGCGCGTCTTGCGCCATGTGGCTGGAACGAAAATAGGCAAAAGTGCCTATGCCCATCTTCAATGAATCTTCATAGCTTCTTTACATTCATCAGGTAGGATGTGCCATCGAAAAGGAGTTCTTATGTGCGGTAGACATGTTGGCAATCTGTTGTTTCCTCTCCTTGCGGCTGGGGCGCTTGTTAATGAATCGGCACAACCCAGGCCATTCAACTCTGCTCAGGCCAAGCCCGTTGCGGTTTCACAGGCGACCTGTCCGAATTGCAGAACGCAGGTGTTGTCTTCATACGATTGGTGTCCGCAGTGCGGGACGGGTTTGAAATCCTGCGCTTGTGCGTATTGCGGGAATCAAGTGAAGGTCGGCGAGCGATTTTGTCCGTCGTGTGGCGCGCCCTCGTCCACTCAAGGAAGTCAACGATGAGCGGATTTACGATGAAGCCATTTGTCTCCGTGGAACAGTCGTTTGTGATTGATCCCGTTTGCGAGATGAAAGTTAATCCAGAAAACCCGCCTGTGAAAACTTTGTATCAAGGTCGAACCTATTATTTTTGCTCCGACTTGTG
>CAYNQA010000451.1:0-1928 GCA_964399225.1 uncultured Anaerolineaceae bacterium | reverse complement strand
ACGATTACAACAAGGGTTCCTCCAGCCTGATCCGCGCCACCGAAGGGACCATCGTGGATCGTCTGCCACCGCGCATCAAGATCCGCGAGGGCGCGCCGCTGGAGTTCCCGCACATCCTCGTATTGATCGACGATCCGAATCGCACTGTCATCGAACCGCTAGGCGCGGACAAGTCCAAGTTGGAGAAACTCTACGACTTCGATTTGATGTTCGACAGCGGGCATCTCGCCGGTTACGCCGTTGATGCGAAACATGAAGATGGCGTTGTCGCCGCGTTGCGCGGATTGGCAAACCCCGAAACATTCGCTGCCAAGTATGAAATCGGTAAAGACCAGCCTGTATTGCTGTTTGCCATGGGCGACGGTAATCACTCCCTTGCAACGGCCAAGGCCATCTGGGAAAAGGTCAAAGGCCAGGTTGGCATGGATCACCCCGCTCGCTATGCGTTGGTCGAGATCGAAAACGTCCACGATGAGGGGTTGGAGTTTGAGCCGATCCATCGCGTGCTGTTCGGCGTGAAGAAAGATATCTATGCGGCGCTCGAGTCCGCGTTTGGTGCGAATTATTCCTATCGCGCCGTTGCAAGCGCGGAGGAGATGGTCAAGGCGGTGGATAACGCGTCTGGTGAGAAGCAGGCTGTGGGGTTGGTCGGAGGCGGGAGGCAGTTCGGCGTGGTCGAGATCGCGCACGCTTCATCCAATCTTCCGGTCGGCACCATTCAAGCTTTCCTGGATCCGTTTGTGAAAGAAGGCGGCGCGGAGAAAATCGATTACGTCCACGGCGAGGATGTGACTGTGCGGCTTGGGTTGCAGAACGGTAACGCGGGCATCTACTTGCCCGGCATGCACAAGTCCGACCTGTTCAAGACGGTCATCCTCGATGGCGCATTGCCGCGCAAAACGTTCTCCATGGGCGAGGCGCGCGAAAAGCGCTTCTACATGGAAGCGCGAAGGATTTCGTAACTCTTGGGCGACCCAATGGGTCGCCCTTACATTTTATTGAGGGCGGATTCGAAATCGGGGGGATACGGAGCGGTGAACGTCATGCGTTCATTCGTTACGGGATGCGTAAGCGTCAGCGAGAATGCGTGCAACGCGGGACGGGCGATGATGTCTGTTTGCGGCGCGGAGTAGAGGACGTCGCCTAGCAGGGGAAAGCCGAGCGCGTAGGCGTGAACACGGATCTGATGCGTGCGCCCGGTAAACGGCTGCGCTTCAAGCAGGACGTGGGATTGGCCTCGCCGTAGGATCTTGAATCTCGTCTCCGCGCGGACTCCGTTGCGGTCGTCCACCATCGTGCGATGTTTGTGTCCTACATTGACTCGCAGAGGAAACTTTGTGACCTTCTCCTCCCAGCGTGGACTGCCGATCGCGATGGCGTGGTAGATCTTCTCCACCTCATGATTTTCAAATTGAATATTGAGCGCGCGATGCGCCTCGGCATTTCGCGCCGCGACCATCACGCCGCTGGTGGTTTTGTCGAGCCGGTGAACGGTCCAGATTTTTCCGTGTTCGGCTTCGAGCAATTTAATGACGTACGGCGCGTCATGCGTTGCATCCCAGCCATCCGGCAGGACGGAAAGCCCGGCGGGCTTGTTGAGGACAAGGATCGAATCATCTGTGTGAACAATATCGATTTGCATGGTAGGTTCCAGTCCCATTGTACCAATTTCCAAAATCCCCTTGACATTAACGTTACGTCATAGTTTATGATGGCGGCCATGTACACGGTCAAGCAACTCTCGAAACTGGCAGGCGTCACGCCGCGCACTCTGCATCACTACGACCAGATCGGCCTCCTCAAGCCGTCCCGCGTGGGCGATAACGGCTATCGCTACTACGGGGAGGACGCCCTTCTACATCTCCAGCAGATCCTGCTCTATCGCGAGTTGGACAAGCCGCTCAACGACATCAAGAAGATCAGGGGAC
>CAYNQA010000450.1:0-1937 GCA_964399225.1 uncultured Anaerolineaceae bacterium | reverse complement strand
ATCCACAAATACAAGCCAACCATCTTCCCCGGCGTGCCGACGCTCTACAATGCGATCAATAACCGCAAGGAAGTGAAAGAGGGCAAGGTCAGTTTGCGCTCGGTGAAGGCCTGCATCTCCGGGTCAGCGCCGTTGCTGCGCGAGACCAAGGAGACCTTCGAGGCGCTCAGCGGCGGCAAAGTGTTCGAGGGCTATGGCCTTTCGGAAACTCCAACTGCATCCACATGCAACCCGCTCAACGGCGTGAACAAGACCGGCTCGATCGGCATGCCTCTCTCCGATGTGGAGATGAAGATCATCAGCCTCGACGACGGCGAGACCGAAATGCCGCAGGGCGAGATCGGCGAGATCATCATCCACGGCCCGCAAGTGATGAAGGGTTACCACAACATGCCCACCGAAACCGCCAACACCCTGCGCACGATGAAGGATGGAAAGGTCTGGCTCTTCACCGGCGATATCGCCCGCATGGATGAGGACGGATATTTCTACATTGTGGACCGCAAGAAAGAGTTGATCAAGCCGGGCGGCTTCCAGGTTTGGCCGCGCGAGGTGGAGGAAGTGGTGGCCGCGCACCCGAAGGTGATGGATGTCGGCGTGGCGGGCATCCCTGATCCCTACCGCGGCGAGACCGTGAAGGCATGGGTCGTGTTCAAGCCCGGCGAAACCGCCACAGAAGAGGAGTTGAAAAACTTCTGCAAGGAGCGTCTGGCTCCGTACAAAGTGCCCACCCATTTTGAGTTCCGCACCGAACTGCCGAAGACCACTGTTGGCAAGATCTTGCGCCGCGAGTTGGTGAGGCAGCACAAGGAAGCCGCTGGCAAGTAGACACACACCTATACAGGTGAAAAAAAGAAAAGAGCCTTCTGGAAACATCCAGGAGGCTCTTTCTTATTGGCGTACTGGTAAAAACTACGCGGGCTGCGGCGTGCCGCTCTTCTTGCCACCGGGCGGAGGGAAGATACCTTCGAATTCCTCACGCGTGATGGTTTCGGCTTCGAGCAACTTCTTGGCAACTGCGTCGAGTTCGGTGCGATACTTTTTGAGCAGGGCCTTGGCTTGCTTGTACGCCTCGTCCACGATCTTGCGGACTTCGCGGTCGATCTGTTCGGCAACCGCTTCGGAGTAGTCGCGCTGTTCCGAGATCTCGCGGCCGAGGAAGATCAATTCCTCTTTCTGGCCGTAGATCATCGGGCCCATGTCGCTGGACATACCGAGGCGGGTTACCATGGCGCGTGCCATGCGGGTGACCTGCTCAATGTCGTTCGAGGCGCCGGAGGTGATGTCATCGAAGACGATCTCTTCGGCGGCACGGCCTCCGAGGGCATAAGCCAGGGTGGCGATCAGTTTTTTGCGCGACATCAATGTGCGGTCTTCATCGGGACGGAACCAGGTGACGCCGCCAGCCTGTCCGCGACCGACGATGGTCACTTTCTGGACCGGGTCCGCTTCGGGGATGGCATTGGCAACCACGGCGTGACCCGCTTCGTGGTAGGCGATGATGCGCTTCTCTTCGTCAGAGATCAGGCGGCTCTTGCGCTCCGGTCCCATCACCACACGTTCGATGGCTTCCTCCAATTCGGGTTGCCCGATCGATTTCTTGTTGCGGCGGGCGGAGAGGATCGCGCCTTCGTTGACCATATTCTCAAGGTCGGCACCCGCAAAGCCCGGTGTGCCGCGCGCGAGCGAACCGAGATCCACGGAGGGTTCCAGCGGCTTGCCTTTGACGTGCACCTTGAGGATAGCCTCGCGGCCCTTCACGTCCGGGCGGTCGAGAGTGACGCGGCGGTCGAAGCGACCGGGGCGGAGCAAGGCCGGGTCGAGCACATCGGGACGGTTGGTGGCCGCCATGATGATGATATTGGTATCGGTGTCGAAGCCATCCATCTCCACGAGCATCTGGTTGAGGGTCTGCTCGCGCTCATCGTGCGAACCAC
>CAYNQA010000449.1:0-1941 GCA_964399225.1 uncultured Anaerolineaceae bacterium | reverse complement strand
CGGCGTGAGCATGACCCCGGTCCGCGAGGCGCTGGATTCACTCGTGGCGGCGGGACTGGCCGAACGCGAACCGTATCGCGGAGTGCGCGTGATCGAGTTGACTCACGAGGAAATGCTTGACGCGTATGGCTTGCGGTTACTGGTCGAACCGGCTGCCGCACGACTCGCTTCGCAAAACCAGAACCCGGACCAGCGTCAGGAGTTGAAGCGCGTCCTGCGCGAGACGATGAAACTCGTGAAGCTCGCAGACATGTCCCGCCTGCGCGAGTTGTCCCGCGAATTCCACAACCGGATCGTGGAAATGGCCGGCAGTCCCCTGCTGTTGCGCGTCTATCAAATGGCGGCCAACAAATTCCCGGACTGGATGCTTTACGAAGCTATGTTCCACCACCCGAAGAATCTCAAGTCCAGCCTGCGCGGTGAACAGGAACAGCACCGCGCCATGGTGGATGCGATCCTGGATCACGACGCCGATGCCGCCGCCCGCGCCGCATGGGAACATCTGCTCTCGCTCGGCAACGACTTGCACATTTATCTTGACATCCCCCGCGAAAAAATTTCCGAGAAAGAAAAACAGTATTCATAGCATTGAATGCTTGACGAGCTATCAAAATACGCAACTATCAAAACTACAAAACCAAATCACTAAAGGAGAATCCCCATGTCTGAAGAACTTCTGCAAAAAATGGCCCAATCCATCATCGACGGTGACTCTGATGTTTCCGCCGAACTGGCCCACCAGGCGGTTGCCGCCGGGATGGATCCGCTTGCCTGCATCACCGACGGCTACGTGATGGGCATCAACAAGGTCGGCGACGCGTTCGCGGCCGGTGACGCCTTCCTACCGGAACTCGTGATGGCAGGCGAGGCGATGAAATCCGCGGTGGCCGTGCTTGAGCCCGAATTGATGAAGAAGGGCGCCGCGCGCAAGACGATGGGCAAGGTCGTGATGGCTACCGTCGAAGGCGACATCCATGAAATCGGCAAGTCGCTGGTCTCCACCATGCTGGCCGCCTCGGGCTTCACGGTGGTGGACATGGGCGTGGACAATCCGTCCGATAAGATCATCGCGAAAGCGCTCGAGATGGACGCCGACATCATCGGTCTTTCGGCCTTGCTGACCACCACGATGATCCGCCAGACGGAAGTCATCAACAAGCTCGACGAAAATGGCCTGCGTAAGAAGACCCGCGTCATGGTCGGCGGCGCGCCCGTGACCCGCGACTGGGTCCAGAAGATCGAAGCGGATGGCTACTCGGAAGACGCGATGGGCGCCGTCCAGATCGCCAAGCAGTTGATGGGCGAAGAATAAATTCGGAATGCAAAGTTACACCCGCTGCAGTTCTGCAGCGGACTGGCTTTGCACCAACGTCTCAAGACGTTGATTCCGCTTTTTCTTCCAAGTGTCCTCGGGAGGGACCATGTCCAAGAACATCAAATCCATCACCAACCCGAAACTTCGGTTGGAGGTATTGTCACCGCAGGAAGTGAAGCAGATCCACGACGCGACATTGCACATCATCGAAAACGTCGGCGTCCGCTTCCCGTCCAAACGCGCGCTGGATATCTGGGAGGGTGCCGGCGCGAATGTGGACCGCGAGAAGAAAGTTGTCAAAGTTAAACCGCACGTGATCGAAGACGTGCTCAAGCAGGCGCCGCCGACCTACACACTCGCCGCCCGCGACCCGCAGCAAGACCTGCCGCTCGATGGCAATCACGTTTTCGTCGGCACCGATGGCTGCGGCGTGGAAGTGATCGACATCCACACCGGCCAGCGCCGCACCTCCGTGCTCAGCGACGTGCGCGACATTTCCCGCATCGCCGACGCAACCGAGGAAGTAGGCTTCCATTGGGTTCCGGTCAGCGCGCAGGATATGCCCGCCGAAACGCGCGGCCTGCACGAGATCAAGACCATCTGGGGCAACTCCACCAAGCACGTCC
>CAYNQA010000448.1:0-1958 GCA_964399225.1 uncultured Anaerolineaceae bacterium | reverse complement strand
GGCGCGCTGGAACATGTCTTTGGCGCCGCTGTTCTGCCAGCCGCGGATCGAGTCGCGGTCAATGACGGTCGAGGGCAGATACTGCTCCTTCGGGAAGAGTTCGCGCGTCAGCTTCTGTTTGAGGAAGTCGGCTTTGAAATTGATGTTGTCGTAGAAGGTCGTGGCATACGGGTCGGTCTGCACCTTCATACCTTCGATCATGCGCTTGACCATGCCGATGATCTCGGAGTCGATCACGAGCTTCTCCGGGCTGTGGCAGGCGAGGAAATCGATCATGCCTGCGCCGCTGATCATGTTGATGCCAGCGAGACCGCCGATGAGCGCGGTCATGCCGCTTTCGAGACCGGCTTGTGTGTCCACGAGTTTTGAATCGGTGGCACACAGGTAGCCGTGCGTGGGCACACCCAAAGACTTGCCGACCTGCGCATACCCGGCGTCGAGCATGGCGGTCTCGATGGCGCCCATGGGCGTGCCGCCTTTCTTCATATCAAAGATGGCAGGCGCGCCGCCCCAAACGATGGGGGAGCCGGGCTTGGCGAGTTGATGGATGACGATACCGCTCAAACATTCTGCGGCATGTTGCGTGATCGAGCCGAGCAGGGTCACAGGCGAGCCTGCCCCGGCCAGCGGCATCGAGACGATCTCGGCCGGAACGCCCGCGCGCGCGAGTTGGATCAAGTTGCCCGCGCCGAAGGTGGACCAAATTAGTGGAGGCGAGGGGCACACGTCAAAAATGGCCATCGGTTTTGCGGCCAATTCGGCGCGTCCGCCCGCGTAGATCGAGAGCATGTCGAACATGATCTGCGGGTTCTTGTTCGAGAACGCGCCGGTCACGATCGGTTTTTCGGAGAGCATCAGCACCACATACAGGCGGTAAAAGTCGCCGATCTCTTTGGCTACTTCGTTGCACACCACCGCCGTGGACTGGGCATCGTATTGCGGCAACATCTCGGCCACTTTGACGATGCGCGCCAGGTCTTTGGTTTCAGATGGATGGTGCTCGCCGGTATCGGGATCCAGGACGTGGACGGCGGAGGAGCCGGGGTCGAAGTGCACCGCATCGCCTCCATACTGGACCTTGGGGTTGCCGCGCCGGTCATGGAGGAAGAACTGCGTCGGGACGGTTTCCAGCGCCGCGCGGACAAGTTTCTCCGGGATGCGCACGACCTCGGTGGTTTCGTCCACGTCCGCGCCCGCTTCGGCGAGGAGTTGACGCGCTTCGGGATATTGCACTTTGATGCCGGGCTTCTGCATTAACTGCAAAGCTTCGTCCAGGATCTGGCCGATCTGCATGGATGTGAGGAGTTCAAGTTTTGGTCGCATTAATACCTCTTTGGACACGGATTTCACGGATGACACGGATCAACGCAGAAATGATTTAAAAATCCGTGAAATCCGCGTAATCCGTGTCCGGGTTAGTTTTCATTCGCTTTGATGATGCGTTCCATCTCGGCGGAGAGTTTCGGGTCGAGCGGGTCGGGCTGGTGCTCGGCGAGGGTCTTGCGAGCCTTGGCCAATGCCCAGTCACGGGCGTCGTCTTTCTTCGACTCCCACGTGTTGTACGGACGGCGATCCATGAACTGCGGCAGGAAGAGGTCGCGCATGTGATTGCGCGTGTGCTTCTGCGCCAGGAAGTTGCCGCCCGGGCCGACGTTCGCGATCGTGTCGAGGGCGAGCGTCTCGGCATTGACCTCGATGCCTTGCAGGGTCTTGCGCACGATGTCGAAGATCTCGCAGTCCATCATCATTTCGGCGAAGGACCAGATGCGCGATCCGTGCAGGAAGCCAACCCCGAGCAGCATGTCGGACATGGAGATGCTGGCCATGAACGTGGACAGGCTGTTCTCGATGCCGGCCTGCCAGTTCGGTTCTTTCGCGCCCGTGGCAAAGGAGCCCATCGAGAGCGGGATGTTGTAGTAGTCCGCGAGCACGTTGGTGGCCGCGCCGAAGAGGAAATC
>CAYNQA010000447.1:0-1962 GCA_964399225.1 uncultured Anaerolineaceae bacterium | reverse complement strand
TGCTCTCGGCATGCAACATCCCCCTGCCTGCCGCGCCGCAGGAATCCATCTCGATGCAGGATCAGGCGGCGACCATCGTTGCCGCCACATTGACATCTGTATCGTTGAACAGCCAGCCGATCCAGCCGCTTGCTTCGGCCACGGCTGAGCAGGCACAACCTGAGCCGCTTGCCACCGCCACTGAAGGCGGGCCGGCGCCGACCATTCAACCGAACGCAACACCGACCGGCGGGGCCATCTCCACTGCCACGCCGGGCACGGGCACGCCGGGCGCCGCGCTCCTGACAGTGGACTCGAATACCAACTGCCGCGAAGGTCCCGGCACAACCTACAAGGTGGTGATCATCCTCGTGCCCGGCACGAACTACCAAATGATCTCGCGCACCGAAGACAACAAATATTGGATCGTGACCGAGATCGGCAAGGCCAATCAATGCTGGGTGCCCGCCGAAATGTCGAATGCGCTCGGCAATACCAGCCTCCTGCCGGTCACCACTCCCTCCGCGCCCACAGCCTCTGCATCGGGCTTGCCCGCCGCGCCGACCAGTTTGAAATACAACTACAGTTGCGCGTTCAATGCCGACGCAAGTTACACCATCACGGTTTCGCTGGGATGGTCGGACCGTTCTGATAACGAGCAGGGCTTCTATGTGTACCGCAACGGCACACTGATCGCCACCCTCGGCCCGGGCACCACGTCATACACGGACATTTTCGTGGGCACCTCCTCGCAGTTGAACTCGTACCAGATCGCTTCATTCAACGCCACCGGGCAAAGGCTCGGCAACGCGCAGTCATTCTCCTGCAGCGGCTGACATGGATAAGGCTCACCACGTCAACGTTGGCGATACACGCCTGCATGTGGTCGAACGTGGAACGGGATACCCGGTCATCGTCCTGCACGGCGGGCCGGGTCTCGACCACCACATGTTCGGCGACTATCTGGATGCGCTGACCGACTCCTTCCGCCTGATCCTCGTGGACCAGCGCGCGCAGGGACTCTCGGATATGTGCCCCGCCTCCACCTGGACGCTGGAGCGGATGGCCGCGGACGTAACGTCTCTGGCGGAAGCGCTCGGCCTGAAAAAATACGCGGTGCTCGGACATTCCTATGGCGCGTTCGTCGCGCTCCAAAACGCCGTGGACTTCCCCTCCGCCGCGGCACAGACCATCGTCTCGAGCGGATTGCCCTCTTCCAAATATCTCGCCGCGGTGTGGGAAAATCTCGCCAAATTCGAACCAGCCCATCTGCGTGAGCAGGTCACGCAATCGTGGGAACGCGAGAAGGTTGCTCAAACCCGCGCCGAGGTGGATAGTCTGTTACATGACCAATTGCCGATGCAATTTTGGAATCCACTCGACCCACGCATCGCGGACTTCGAACGCCGCACCTCTCCCGCCATGAATTCGCCCGAGGTACTCCGTCACTTCGCCAATGCCGACTACGGAGGCATCGAAGTGGAAGAACGCCTGCACACCGTGAAACATCCGGTACTGGTGCTCTCCGGCCGCCATGACCGCACGTGTGTGGTGGAAGGCGGCGAAGCCCTCGCAAAAGGTCTGCCGAACGCCGAATTCGTGGTCTTCGAACAATCGGCGCACATGACCTACGTGGAGGAGAACGAGAAGTATATCCACGTGGTAAGAGAGTTTCTAAAGAATAAGATTGGCTGAACAAAAAAACCAGGTTTCTGAGAGAAACCTGGTTTTTATTTGTTTATTCTTCCAACAACTCTTTGGCCTTCTTCTGCTGCTTGCCGCGCTCATCGGTGTGGAGGATGCGTGTGCGGATGCGGAAGTTCTCCGGTGTCACCTCGAGCAGTTCATCGTCCGCGAGGTATTCGATGGCCTCGTCGAGGCTCATCTGGCGCGGGGGCGTGAGGCGGATCTCCATATCACCGCGTGAAGAGCGCATGTTGGTGAGATGTTTCTTTTTACAAACATTGATCGGCAGGTCGGCGC
>CAYNQA010000446.1:0-1967 GCA_964399225.1 uncultured Anaerolineaceae bacterium | reverse complement strand
AATCCCGAATCATCTTCTTGTCGCCGATGTAGATCTCGTTCGGCGAGGTCGGGTCAAGCGCCCACTTGATGCGCGCCAGGCCCTCGGTTACATCTTTGACCGAGCCAGCAAACGAAATGCGAATGTGGCCTTCCATGCCAAACTCCTTGCCGGGCACGGTCACCACAAGCGCCTTCTTCAACAAGAATTTCGACAATTCCACCGAATTCCCGTTGAATGCGCGCAGGTCAGGCAGAGCATAGAACGTCCCACCCGGCTCGATCAGGCGCGCACCATTGAACGTCTTCATTTCCTGAAGAAGCACATCACGATTGTTCTGAATTTGCAATCGCAGCGCCTCCACCACAGACTGCAATCCGTTCAGCGCACCCTCGGCGGCAGCCTGCGCGATCGGCGAAACACACGAGGTGGTCTGCGCAAGCACATTGGTCATCACCTTGATCAGATCGCGCGGACCGATCACCCAGCCAATGCGGAAGCCGGTCATGCCGTAGAGTTTCGCCACGCCATTGACCACGATGATGTGCGAGTTCTCAATGTCTTTCTTCGTAAACGACCAGGCGGGCTTTGCGACATTGCGGTCAAAAGTTAGCTTGTGATAGATGTCATCGCAGATCATGAAGATGCCCTTGCGTTCACACATATTCACGATCTTGTCGACCAACTCGGCGGGATAGATCGCACCAGAGGGATTATTCGGGCTGTTAACGATGATCGCCCGCGTGGACGAGGTCACCGCCCGCTCAATATCCTCGAAGCGCGGGATGAAAGTCCCGTCTTCAGGCGTCACCACCACTGGCACGCCGAGGCACATCTTGATCATCTCGTTGTACGAAACCCAATACGGCGCGATGACGATCACCTCATCCTGCGGATTCAGGATCGAGTAAAAAACATTGAAGAGAGACTGCTTCGCCCCATTGGTGATGATCACATTTTCGGGTGCCACCAGCCGGTCGTAATTCTCCTCAGTGTAACGAATAACAGCTTTCTTCATCGAGGGCAGGCCGTCGGGCGGCGTGTACTTCACCTCCCCACTGGTCAACTTCGCGCCCGAGGCAAGGATTGCTGCAATAGGCGTCTTGTTCTTCGGTTCACCGATGCCGAGATTGATCACTGGCTCGCCGCGTTCCCGCAGCAGCCGCGCTTCTTCGTTGAGCGCAAAGGTTGGAGATTCGGCGATCTCACTGGCAAGTTTGCTGAGTTTCATAGACTCTCCAGAAAAAAATATGCCTGGTCAACCCAAGTTAACCAGGCAGTTACACTAATTCACGCCCCGCGAGGGACGCTAGAATGTCAACTTTGATGGCAGACATCCCATTCACACGACGATTATACCAAAGGGCACAAAGTCAAACGTCATGTTTCCGGCCTGCCAAATTCAACCTAAAGAGTCTCAAAATCGGCTGGATTCCCCAATGCCTGACTGGTGACCGTCCCATCGATGCGCTTGACCAGACCGCCGAGGACGGTCCCGCTTCCCACTTCCACAAAGCGGGTGAGGCCATTGCCAACCATATCCTTCACAGACTCGGTCCAGCGCACCCGCGACTGCATTTGCGACATGATATCAGCACGCAGGTCAGCCGCAGAATTGAGCGCTTTGGCGGCCACATTACCCCAAACCGGGGCAGAGGCATCCTTCAAGGTGACAGCCTGCACTGCCGCATCCCACTCAGACTGAATACTATCCATCAACTTGGAATGCGCCGCGATCGAGACGGCCAGCGGAAGTGCGCGTTTTGCACCCGCCGCCTTTGCCAACTCCATGGCGCGCTCCACAGCCGGTTTCGCACCGGAGATGACCACCTGCCCCGGACAATTATCGTTCGCCACTTGGACGGTCTCGCCCTCACGGCTCGCCTCCGCGCAGACTTTATCCAGCGTGGGGATGTCGAGGTTGAGGATGGCGGCCATCCCGCCGGGCGCCAACTCACCGGCGCGCTTCATCAACTCACCGCGCGTGC
>CAYNQA010000445.1:0-1983 GCA_964399225.1 uncultured Anaerolineaceae bacterium | reverse complement strand
TGGTTGGCCTGGCCGGTCAAGTCCGCAGAGACGTGGTAGTCCTTGTCCTTCTTGAATTCGGGGTTGCGCAGGTAGCACCACAACACGGTGGCCATGCCAAGTTCGTGCGCGAGGGCAAACGCCTGTGCAACTTCCACGATCTCGCGGTGCGAGTCGTCGGAGCCGAAGTAGATGGTCGCGCCGATAGCAGCGGCACCCATGTCGTAGGCCTGCTCCACGGTCCCGAAGAGGATCTGCTCGAACGAGTTGGGGTAGGTCAACAATTCGTTGTGGTTGATCTTGACGAGGAAGGGAATCTTGTGGGCATACTTCCGCGAGGTCAGACCCAGCACCCCGAAGGTCGAAGCGACGGCGTTGCATCCGCCTTCGATGGCTAGTTCCACGATCTTCTCGGGGTCGAAGTAGTCCGGGTTCTTGGCAAAACTGGCGCCACCCGAGTGTTCGATGCCCTGGTCCACGGGCAGAATGGAGAGATAACCGGTGCCAGCCAGGCGACCGGAACCATACATGCGCTGGAGGTTGGCCAGCACGCGATTGTTACGGTTCGACTGCGCAAAGCTGCGGTCCACAAAATCGGGACCGGCCGGGTGCAGGCGCTCCTTTGAGATTTTTGGGGAGTTGAACCCGAGTAGAGACTCGGCCTTGTCTCCCAACAAGGTTTGGACATTGGTTGCCATGGCATTCTCCTTGAATGATTTAATTCAATTTCTCGACACGGATATCGCAAATATTTTTATTTATCCGCATTCATCCGCGTCCAAAGTTTTGAGATGGTTTCTTGATTATAACTCCGAAGTCAGGCTATAATGGACACAGAACACTGCAACAAACTTCGCTTTTTCACGTAGATTGAAATCAAGGAGACTCAACATGAGCGATTTTTTTGAAAAAGTGACCGGCAGCCAGGACCTCTTCAAGAACCTGGCCAGCAAGATCCCCGGCTTTGGCGGCTACGTGGAGCGCCAGAACCGCCGCGCAGCCGATAAACTCCTGCGCGAGACCGTGGCGCGCCGCTTCGAGGAACTGTACTCGCGCGCTTCGGCCCTGCAGGCAGACCTCGTCTCGAACGGCATGCTGACCTTTGTGGACGACATGGAGAAGGCTGTTATCAAGATGCGCACCTTCATCGACAAGATCAGCATGGCCGCCTACGGCGCCAGCGGTCTCTTCGACGCGGTCAAGGTGAACGAGAAGGAACTCGAGGCGCTTTACCAGTTCGACAACGCCTTCTTCTCCATCGGCGACCAGATCTCGTCCGCGCTCGACAACGTGGAAGCCAGCCTCGGCGACGAAGCCGCCCTGCCTGCCGCCATTCGCAACGTGACCAACCTGGCGCGCGAAGCCGTGAAGATCTTCGAGCGCCGCGGCGAAGTCATCACTGGTTCCAACTGACAAAAAACCCTAAAGGTCTTAAGGCCTTTAGGGTTTTCAACAACTATGTGGCACGCATACTTCAACGTAACTAGTGCGGATGAAGCCATCCGCATCCTCGCCCAGAAGGGGGAACGTGCACGCATTGTGGCCGGCGCCACCGACCTGATCCTCGAACTCGAACGAGGCGTGCGTCGCGGCGTGGACACACTCATCGACATCACCCGCATTCCAGACCTCAACCGCATCCACCTGGACGAAGATGGGATCATCCATCTCGGGCCGCTCGTTACCCACAACGATGCAGCCGCGTCCTCCCTACTTGCGAGCCGCGCCTACCCGCTGGCCCGCGCCTCATGGGAAGTGGGCGCGCCGCAGATCCGCAACCGCGCCACGGTGGCCGGCAACCTAATCACCGCCTCGCCCGCCAACGACACCATCACCCCCCTCATGGCGCTCAACGCCTCGGTGACCCTGCTTTCCGTCCGCGGCGAACGGACCGTGCCGTTGCGCGAGTTCTACACGTACGAGGCCAAGTATCTGGACACGGGCGATGAAGCCTCGAAGCTGATGATTCCGGCGCCGATCCCGGAGCCCCTCGCGCTGCTGATT
>CAYNQA010000444.1:0-1994 GCA_964399225.1 uncultured Anaerolineaceae bacterium | reverse complement strand
CATCGCTTCGTTCTAGTTATGCTTCAGCCGCTTCTCAAGATTGACCTGACCATCGGTAGAATACAAACCATCCGAGTTCCAGAGTTATGGGAAAAGGATTATCTGGGAGGCGCGTCGCTTGCGGCGCGCCTTCTTTATGCTGACCTTACCCCGGATCAGGACCCGCTTTCCCCAACCGCTCCCTTGCTATTCCTCAACGGTCCGCTCTCAGGGACGTTGGGTCCGACCGTGGGAAGGTTTGTGGTCTGTGGGCGTTCTCCTGCCACCGGCCTGTGGGCGGAAGCCAACTGCGGCGGGTTTTGGGGGCCGGAATTGCGCTTCGCCGGCTGGGACGGAGTCTGGATCACGGGGCGAGCGGAGAAGCCGGTCTACATTTGGATCCACGACGATCAGGTCGAGATCCGCGATGCGGCGGATGTGTGGGGGCAGGATACCTACGAAACCCAGGAAGCGGTCAAGAGGCAGGTACCCGCTGCGGGGGCGCATGTTGCGTGCATTGGTCCGGCTGGAGAGAATGGCGTCTTGTTCTCCGGCATATTCTGTGACCACGGTCGCACCGCCGGCCGGACCGGGCTTGGCGCGGTGATGGGATCCAAGAACCTGAAAGCCATCGCTGTCAAAGGGACAGGGAAGATTCCGCTGGCGGATGGGGCTTCGTACAACACAATACGTAGTGAGGCCAATCGCGCCTTGAAAGCCGATAACCAGACCCGCGTGTTGACGGAACTCGGCACCTCGGGCGTGACCGATTACGCCGACTACCTCGGCTCGATGCCGAAGATGTATTTCACCCTTGGTCAGATCGATAATGTGGACAAAGTCTCGGGCATGACGATGGCAGAGACGATCTTGCGCGGCAAGAGCGCCTGCCATGGATGTGTGATCGCCTGCGGCCGCGTCGTGGACATCGGCAACGGCAAGCAAAAAGGCCCCGAATATGAAAGCATTGTGGGGTTGGGTCCGAACATCCTCATCCGCGATCTGCCCGCCATCGTGCGCTTGATGGATCTGTGCGACCGTTACGGTATGGACACGATCAGTACCGGTAACACGATCGGCCTTGCATTACATCTGTTCGATCGCGGCATCATCACCGAGGATCAGACTGACGGGCTTATCTTGAAATGGGGTGACGAGGCGACCGCCGCAAAACTGATCCACATGATCGCGCGCCGCGAGGGGTTCGGCAACCTGCTGGCACAAGGTGCAAAGCGTTTTGGGAAACATTTCAATGCGGAAGAGGAAGCCGTGCAGGTGAATGGGCTCGAAGTGGCCTACCACGATCCGCGTAGCGTCTCGGGGATGTCGTTGGTGTATGCCACCAGTCCGCGCGGGGCGTGCCACAACCAATCCGATTACTTCTTCGTGGAATGGGGCCAGGCCGAGGAGGCAGTAGGGCTGAAGTTCTTCGAGCGCCAGGCGGGCGCGGAGAAGTCTGCGAATGTGGCCCTGCACCAGGATTTTCGCACGGTCTTCAACTCGCTGGTGATGTGCATCTTTGCCAATGTCCCGCCGCAATCGATGGTGGACCTGATCAACGCCGCCAATGGTTACAACTGGACCATCACGGACATGATGAAATCTGGCGAACGCGGCTGGACGATCAAGAGGGCTATCAACAACCGTCTCGGCCTGACACGCGCTAACGACAAACTGCCGAAAGGCCTGCTCGAACCGATGCCGAATGGCGGCTCGGCCGGATATGTTCCGCCGTTTGCGGAGATGCTGGATGCGTATTACGAAGCACGCAAGTGGGACAAGGCCACGGGGAAACCGTCGAAGGAAAAGATGTTGGAGTTGGGGATGGATGAAATCGTTCGCGACCTCTATCTGTGAGTATTGCTCTACTCGGATTCGCTTATCCATTTTGGGTCGTTCAGATCACGCTCGTAATCCTCTTGTGTGCCAAACCCCAAACCTTCAATGCGCGAAAAGTACGGTGAATAATCGAAAGATTCCGGGTCTTCCATTTCCAACGGGTTGAGGTCCCATAT
>CAYNQA010000443.1:0-1998 GCA_964399225.1 uncultured Anaerolineaceae bacterium | reverse complement strand
TCCGTTCGGGGCAATAACCACGTCCGTGTCGCGCATCCGCATCGCATATTTCGTCGCGAGCAGGTTCTTCATCGCATCCGTGATGCAGACGAGGCGTTTGCGCCCGGAGAGATTCGCGAAGGCACGATGCCATGCGGGACCAAGCGCGCCCGATGGCTGGATATGAATCTCGAAAATGGTTGGCACGCGCGACAGTAAACCAAAGACCGCCGATTGCGGCATCCAGACGTAGAGCAGGTCGGGTTTGTGTTTCAGCGCGCTGCGGACAGAATTGAAGGCAAATAGTCGGCGCGAGGAGCCGCTGAGGTATTCGATGGGGAAGATGCTGGGGAGGCCGTAGTGAGATTGGAGGTCAAAGGTCGAAGGTCGGAGGTCGAAATCGGGAACGATGAGGGTCAAGTCGTGGCCGAGTTGCGCGAGGGCAGAGCAGGCTTTCATGACCTGAATGCTGTTGGCGGTATCGGAGGGGATGCGGGAACCCGCAATGGCAACAATCTTCATTTCAGATTTTCGATTTGCAATTTACGATTGATCTCGGCAAGGCCGCGCCAGACGATGATGCCGATGGAGAAGATGAAGTAAGCGGTCATCAGCCATGACATGCCGATGTAGCCGGTTCGCGGAACGAGGATGAAGATGAGGGCGATCTGAACCGCGCCGACGATGGCGGATGCGATCAGGGGAAAGGCGGGCTTGCCGAACGCCAGCAGGAGCGGACGATTCCAATGCAGGATATTGGCGAAGCCGAAGCCGATGAGCAGGATGACGGTCGGGGCATAGGCGGGGGCTGAGTCGGCGCCGTAGAGGAAGGGGATCAACCACCAACCGATCGCGGCCAATGCGCCGCCCGCGGCGAGGGTCCATGCGGCGGCGATGGCAGAGACGCGGCGCAGGAGACGCTTGGTGGCATCCCATTGGGCGCGGGCTACAGTCTCGGTCAGTTCGGCGTAGGTCGGCCAGATGAACGGTTCGATCGGCAGGGTGACCATGTTGACCAGCGAGAGCGCGAGTTTGAAGTAGCCAACCTCCGCTTGCGTGGCGAACGCGCCGAGGAAGAGCGGAGCCGAGTCGCGCACGATCAGGTTGACGGTCCCGTTGAGATTCGTGTTGAGGGCAAAACCGAGGATGCCGCGCCAGTCCTGGACGAGTCCGAGGGAAGAGCGGGTCCAATCCACGCCGAGTTGAGTCCGCAATTCACGTACTGCAAAAATGATGATGAGGATCCCCGCTAAAAGTTTTCCCGTGAGGTATGCCGCAAGGATGTGAATCAGGGTGCCTTGCAGGAAGAATGCCGCGACGACGAGAACAGCTGTGATGACCGTCCCGCTCATTTGCACTGCGGAGATGCGGTCGAAGCGTTTGAAGGTTTGCAGGACGCCGGTGGATGTTTCGAAAATGAGATTGCCGAGCAGATACAACCCATAGACCTGGAACATCCAAACCGTGGACATGTCCTTGGCGAAGGTCTGCGCAGCCCAGGGCGCGAGCAGGAAAAGCACAAGGTACGCGAGGAGAGACGTGATGACCTCGATCAAACCAAATCCCTTGACCAACGCGGCGGCACGCGGCTTATCCTCTTTTGCCAGCGCCTCGCGCAGATATTTCACCGCTACTTCGCTCATGCGGAACGAGAGCAGGCGGTTGACGTTGGTCGCGAAGACAAAGACCGTCCCGGCCAGCAGACCATAATTCTCGATGCCGATCAGGCGGACAATGAGAATCCCCTGCACGAATCCCAGCACGGCGGAGACGGTGGTGGACGAGAAGAGGTATCCGCTATTTTTGAGGACGCGTTTGAGCAGGGTATCGCTGAGCCAGGAGGGTTTGGGGTCGGCAGGTTTCATTCGAATAAAAAGAAAAGCGTAAAACGCACTTTCGGATCTTACGTTTTACGCTTTATGCTTTAAGCCAGAATAATATCCTTCGCCCATTCGCGCTCGGCGCGGTACCACTCGATCAGGCGGGTGATGCCTTCGCGCAGGCCGACTTGCGGTTTCC
>CAYNQA010000442.1:0-1998 GCA_964399225.1 uncultured Anaerolineaceae bacterium | reverse complement strand
GTGACGAGTCTGCGCACTTCGGGGAAGTCAGTGAGCATGATCTCGCGGAGCAGGTGTCCGCTTTTCAGGTCGTAGAATACCACGCTGTGGCGGTAGGTGTTGTTGATGATCGCCACACCGTCATCACGGATGACGAGATTGTGTGACCCTTTCAGCGCGGGGTCACGGAAAACGATACGGTCCTGGCTGAGGTTGGCGACCGCGCCAAACGCATGCAGCAGGGCGTACACTTCTCCGCGCCATTCCATGGCCGTGTTGAGATGCAGGTGGCTGGTGTTGCGGATGTGTTTCTCTTCGAGGAAGAGCAGGCGGTTATCGGCCGATTTGTTGATCTCGAGCGGGGTCAGGTTGAGTTCGTTTTGGATGCCGGGCATTTCACGCGGCCAGAATTGTTGGAGGATCTTTCCGCTGGGCATATCCAGTTCCAGGGCGGTATCGAGCGAGGTGGATGCCACCCAGAGGGTGCCGCGGTCGGTGAGGC
This sequence comes from uncultured Anaerolineaceae bacterium, assembly GCA_964399225.1. Taxonomy (GTDB): domain Bacteria; phylum Chloroflexota; class Anaerolineae; order Anaerolineales; family Villigracilaceae; genus Denitrolinea. The sequence continues at coordinate 1,517 of CAYNQA010000442.1, read as the reverse complement.
GAAGGTCGTGGATGCCGGCCAGCAAGCCGTTGGTGATCTGTTCGCGTTTGGAGAGATCGGAGGAGTAGAGGTAAATGGAATGATAGGATGCAACGGCGATCCGCCCGTCGGGAAGAAGGGCCACGCCGCGTCCGCCTCGGGAGTTGCCGCGCGGGTTGGGGTCATCGAAGGCAGGATTTTCGGGAAAGATCGGCTTTCGCACGACCACTTTTTTTTCATCCCAGTTCAGACGGATGATCTCGCCGCCATTTTCCACGCTGGCACCGCGCAGGATGGTGGTAAAGAAAATGTCCATTGGTTATATCTCCAGTGTTCCGGATATGCGGCATTCGCCCGCTGCCGGAAGGGTTATTGTTAGATGCCGATTCTCTTGCGCAGCGCGCCGATGAATTGTTGATCCTCCTCATCCAGCCCGGCACGTTGGAGAACGAGGAAGAACACCACCATGGCCAATCCGCCTGCCAGGATGATGGCATACCATTCTGCAGGGATCAGCGCCTCGAGCAGCAGCAGCGCTGCACCAGCCAGAAGGCTGGCAAGGACGCCTTTCAAGTAACGTCGGTCATATGGCCAGAGTCCGGTTGCATGCCGCAGGTAGATCATGGATGCCAGGTTGGCAAACGCGATGCCAATGGCATTCCCGATGGCGGCTCCAGTGATGCCCCACTCGGGGATCCACCAGATGTTGAGCGCAAGCGTGATGATCAATGCGATCGTCTGAATCTGCACGAATTGTTTCTGGCGATTGAGCGTGACCATCAACGGTCCGACCGCGCCCGTGGCAATGTTGACCAACTGACCGACCGCCATGATCAGCAGGGCGGCGGCACCATCCACGTACTCTGCATCGAATACGAGTTGAAGAGAAAGCGCGGGGTAGACCATTAACACCAACAGGAGCGGAATGCTTAAGTACAGGCTCCACTTGGTGGCGATCTTATACAGTTTGTTGAGTTGGCCGGTGTCGTTTTGTGCGGCCATACGCGCGATCATCGGGGTGAAGATGGCGCTGGTGGAGGCCTGCACCATGACCAAAACGCTCGCTAATTGCGACGCGGCCTGATACAGCCCCACTTCTGCTTCCGGGCGGAAATATCCCAAAACGAGTCTCGTGACCCATTGGATGAGAACGATCAAGGTGCCAGCCACGGCAGCCGGCACGGAGAAGGCGGTGATCTGCCGAAAGAGGGACGAGTCCCATGAGACAGGTTTAATGACGTCTGGATAGAGTTTGATCAGGAAAAAGAATGCCGCCACAATGCTCAACCCATACGAGACCACAACCGAGAGCAGGGAGCCGAACAAACCGCCCGGCCAAAGCATAGTGAAAAGGATCGCCCCGATCGTGAGAAACAATGACGGCAGAAAATCTTCCGCGAGGGTGCTGAACTGCACCCGGCGCGAAATGCGGGTGGCGGCCGCCACAACACGGATCAAGACCGAGAGCACCATTGCGATGGCGGTGCCTCGCAAAACAAGCTCCAGTCCGGGCTTATCGAACCAGATCGAAAGTTGAG
>CAYNQA010000441.1:0-2002 GCA_964399225.1 uncultured Anaerolineaceae bacterium | reverse complement strand
CCACTTTGCCGTGCAGGCCGAAGTGGTCCACGATGCCGCGCCCGCCCTTGCCGAGTACGCCTTCGCCGTGCGCGTCATCCACCATGAGCAGGATGTCGTACTTCTGCGCCACTTCGTAGATGGCGGGCAACGGAGCGATATCGCCGTCCATGCTGAACACGCCGTCCGTGACGATGAGCGCGCGGCGATACTGGCTGAGGTTGGCCTTGATCTGTTCTTCCAGCGAGTTCACGTCATTGTGTTCGTACGGAATGATCTTCGCGCCCGAGAGACGCGCGCCGTCAATGATCGAGGCATGATTGAGTCGGTCGGAGAAGATCACATCTTCTTTTCCCACCAGCGCGGGGATGGTGGCAAGGTTGGCGGTGAAGCCGCTCTGAAACGTGATGGCCGCTTCCACGCCCTTGAACTGCGCGAGACGTTTCTCCAACTCGACGTGCAGGGTCATTGTCCCGGCGATGGAACGCACCGCGGCTGGACCGACGCCCATCGTGTCCACGGATTTGCGAGCCGCGTTCACGATGTCGGGATGGTTGGCCAACCCGAGATAGTTGTTCGAGCAGAAGTTGAGCACGCGTTTGCCGTCCACCACCAGCCAGGCGCCCTGCGGCGAGCCGATGGTGCGGATGCGGTTGTACAGTCCCTGCGCTTGCAGGTTTTCGATCTCTTGCTGGATCCAATCGGTTTTGGACATGGGGACTCCTGTGGGAAGAGAGTAGAGATTAGAGAGTAGTGGTAGGTCGGATTGGCAATCCGACCTACGCGGTTAAATTATAGATGAAGGTAACAAAAACGACTGTCACCTTTTGGGCGTGACAGCCGTGGAGATTTGTTCGTTGAATGGCACAATGCCAGTAATGTCGATCTCTGCCAGCAATTGGCGGACGGACTTGCCGAGCACGGGGTGAACCAGATCGGGAGCAATGTCCGCGAGCGGGACGAGCACGAAGGCGCGTTCGTGCAGGCGCGGATGCGGGATGACGAGCGGCGGTGTGTCGAGAACGAGGTCATCGTAGAACAGGATGTCGAGATCGATCAGGCGCGGACCCCAGCGGAAGGTCTGCTCGCGTCCCAACTCCGCCTCGAGCTGCTTCAACCTCGCCAGCGACTCAGACGGGCTGAGCGAGGTCTGCGCGTGCAGGGCCATGTTGAGAAAAGCGGGTTGGTCTGTGTAACCCCACGGGGGAGTCTCGAAGATCCGCGATGGCCTCACCCGCTCAAAGTGAGGTGGAAGCGAGGCCAGGGCGTTGGTCAGGTTGGCGATGCGGTCACCGAGATTGGTGCCGAGGGCGATGTAGATGTCGTGAGTCATTGGAGAAAATATAACATGAATCAATTGCCTCGGTTATACTTTGACCATCACACAGGAGGCGCCATGACCGAAGAAACCGAAAACCAAAATATGGATCAACCGAAAGTAAAACAACCGCCCGTGCTCTTCGACCAAACGCAAGCCATCCTCGAAAAACTTGCCGCGCAGTTGGGCGGGCCGCTCATCTCTTACTGGAACAACCCGATGGGTTCGGTCTGCCAGAACGACGTGGTGGCGTTGTACGAATTGCTCGAGCGCATGAGCCCGCAGGAGACGATCTACCTGTTCATCAAGTCGAACGGCGGGAACGGACAGTCGTCGCTGCGTTTGGTGAATCTGCTGCGCCAGTATTGCAAGCGGCTGGTGGCATTGGTGCCGTTGGAGTGCGCTTCGGCCGCCACGATGATCGCGCTCGGTGCGAACGAAATCTTGATGGGGCCGATGGCCTACCTGACCGCCGTGGACACGTCGCTGACGCACTCGCTCTCCCCGATCGACCGCGACAACGACCGCGTGAGCGTGAGCCTGGACGAGTTGACGCGCGTGATCCGCTTGTGGGAAAAACAGGAAGACCACGAGAAGGAGAACCCGTACCAGTCGCTGTTCCAGTACGTGCATCCGTTGGTGATCGGCGCCGTGGACCGGGCCGAGTCGCTTTCGATCATGTTGTGCAAGGAGCTTCTGGCCTAT
>CAYNQA010000440.1:0-2048 GCA_964399225.1 uncultured Anaerolineaceae bacterium | reverse complement strand
ACTGCCACCCGATCCGTGAGCCAGACCTGCGCGCGCGTGGTGTTGTTCCGGCTGACCTGCTCGCCAAACTCCCGGATGTCTCCGGTGCCGTGTTCCCGAGCCTTGCCCAGTTGAACGCGGCCAAGGAACTCATCACCACCACCTGGGACTCCGCAGTTGGTGCTGACGTGAAAGCCGCTCGTTAACATCTTAATCTGTCCTATATGTGCGAGACCCTGCCACCTGGCTGGGTCTCGCCACAATCATTCGCCTCGGAGGTCGCCACACCATGAGTGAGACTGCGCTTCCCGTTACCAAGTTCAAGCCGCCGCGCTCCAGTTACCGGAACTGGATCGGTGTGGCTCCGTTCCTGCTCTTTGCCATTCTCTTTTTGTTCCTTCCTTCCATGCGTTTGTTCATTGGAAGTTTCACCACCGAAGCCGGGGAGTTCACGCTGGAGAATGTGAAGGAACTTTTCACTCAGAAATATATCCTGGACTCATATATCCTCAGCATTAAGATCAGCGCGGTGACAGCTCTTGGCGGCGGGATCTTTGGTTTTCTGCTCGCTTATTCGGTGACCGTGGGCGGGCTGCCAAAATCCCTTCGTTCGGCGTTGATCACGTTTTCAGGTGTGGCCTCCAACTTTGCGGGTGTGCCGCTTGCCTTTGCCTTTGTCGCCACGCTGGGACGCACGGGTTTCATTACGGCGGTCCTCAAAGATGTTTTCAAATTAAACATTTATGACACGGGATTCAATCTGTACAGTTTCCTTGGATTGGCCCTGACGTATATGTACTTTCAATTCCCCTTGATGGTGTTGATCATGGCACCCGCACTGGATGGACTCAAACGCGAATGGCGCGAGGCTGCCGAAAACCTCGGTGCGAGTACTTTCCAATATTGGATGCGCGTTGCTTTTCCGGTCCTTTTGCCATCCATTCTCGGCGCAATGATCCTGCTGTTCGGAAACGCCTTTGGAGCGTATGCCACGGCCTATGCCCTGACCGGCGGACGCCTGCCTATCATCACGATCCAGATCGGAGCGCAGGTCCGCGGTGATGTGTTGCATAACCCCGGCCTCGGCAATGCCATGGCAATGGGCATGGTTGTGATCATGGCCATCTCGTTGGCGGGTTATTCTTGGTTGCAGGGTAAAACCGAAAGGTGGCTGAAATGAGCATTTGGAGCCGTATACGCAAGATCCCGTTCTGGAGTTGGTTCTGGTTCATTTTGGGCGTGCTGTACTTTGTCCTGCCTCTTCTGGCCACATTCGAGTTTTCACTGGGCATGGAGCGCGACAAGATCGGATTCAAAGCCTACGAATCGGCATTTGCCGATAGCGACTTTTGGGAAACCTTTGGATATTCCTGTTTCCTGGCTGTGATGACGATCATTATGAGCATCATCCTGGTCGTGCCGACGGCGTATTGGATCCGTTTGCGTCTGCCCGAAGCGCGCCGCATCGTGGAATTCATCACCCTGCTTCCATTCGTCATCCCGGCTATCATTCTGGTCTTTGGCTTGATACGAGTGTATAGTGCGCCGTTCACCATTCCCTTCACCGACATCAAGATCATGGACTCGTTGACCACCCTGACAGTGGGTAAAACCCATCTGGGTACCAACATCCTCATTATCGGCGGTTACATGGTCCTGGCACTGCCGTACATGTATCGTTCGGTGGATACCGGCATGCGCACCGTGGATGTTCGCACGCTGACCGAAGCGGCTCAAAGCCTCGGGGCGAGTTGGTACACGATCGTTGTTAAGGTCATTCTCCCGAACGTGCGGACTGCCTTGCTGAGCGGCGCACTATTGACTTTCGCCATCGTAGTCGGCGAAGTGGTGCTCGCTTCCTTCCTCGGGGTACAGGCGTTTGGCCCCTATCTCTTCCTGCTCGGACAGCACCGCGCCTACGAACCGGCCGCATTGACCTTTACCACCTTCCTGATCACCTGGGCCGCGATGGGCATCATCCAACTCGTCACCGGCGGACAGGGTCAAACCGCTGGCGCGCATTAAATCAACCGGAGCACCGATATGGCTTTCTTAACTCTTTCCAACAT
>CAYNQA010000439.1:0-2052 GCA_964399225.1 uncultured Anaerolineaceae bacterium | reverse complement strand
TAATTTGACAGCGCTTCGAGTAATTTCACCGGCTCGGCTTCGCAGCATAATGAATCGCGATGCTCTTTGAAAACAAAACCTTCGGCCACCGCATGGTCAATGGCGGCCAGCAGGGGAACGTAATAGTTGCGCAGGTTGAGCAGGCCGATCGGTTTGGAGTGCGCGCCGGTCTGCGACCAGGTGATGGTTTCGAACAGCTCATCCAGCGTGCCATAACCGCCGGGCAGGGCAATGAACCCATCCGAGAGTTCGTGCATGCGGGCCTTGCGCGCGTGCATGTTCGGCGTCACTTCCATGCTCGTCAGGCCGCGATGCGCGAGGGGATTGGTATGCATGGAGGGGATGATCACGCCGATCACTTCGCCGCCCTCCTCCAGTGCGCCGTCGGCCACTGCCCCCATCAGGCCGGTCTTGCCGCCGCCAAAGACCAGGCGGATCTTTCTTCGGGCGAGCAATCGGCCCATTTCGCGGGCACCCGCCAGGTAGTCGGGGTGAAGCGCGTCGGCCGATCCACAAAATACGCAAATCGAATTCATGTTGCCTCCAGGTTTCATCCAATTTTATCCCATACGTTAGAGTTCCATAAGTCGCCGCGTCTCATGCTTGACGGGCCCGTTGAGAGGATTACAATCACAGCCGATGGACTACAAGGATTACTACAAAATTTTGGGCGTGGAGCGCAAAGCCAGCGCGGATGACATCCGCAAAGCCTATCGTAAGCTCGCCCTCCAATATCATCCCGACCGCAACCCAAACAATAAGGCCGCTGAAGACCGCTTCAAGGAAATCAATGAGGCGTATCAAGTATTGAGCGACTCCGAGAAACGAGCGCGCTACGACCAACTTGGCAGCGCCTACTCCAACTGGCAGGGACGCGGCGCGCCGGGCAACTTCGATTGGGGGCAGTGGACGGCCGGCCAGCGCGTTGACATGGGCGACCTGAATGATCTCTTCGGTGACGGCGCCTTCTCGGATTTCTTCCGTTCCGTTTTTGGCGGCATGGGCGCCTCATCTTCGAACTTTCGACAGGCTCAAGGCGGTGCGGGGGGCGGGCGGATGAGGCCCTCGCAGGGTTTGGAGCAGCCCGTAACGATCAGCCTGGAAGAAGCGTACAACGGAACTTCGCGCCAGTTGCAAAGCGACCAGCGCCGCATGGAAGTGCGCATCCCGCCCGGCGTGAAGACCGGCTCAAAGGTGCGCGTTGCTGGTGGATCGCCTGATGGCAGTGACCTCTATCTGATCGTGGAGATCGCCACAGACCCGCGCTTTGAACGCGACGGCGATAACCTGAAGACCACCGCCGTTGTGGATGTGTTTGCCTTGTTGCTTGGCGGCGAAGCCGAAGTGGAGACCATGACCGGCAAAGTGAAGTTGAATATTCCCGCCGGCACCCAACCTGACCAGGTCTTTCGCCTTGCGGGGCGAGGCATGCCGCACCTAAATAAAAAGGATATGAAAGGTGACCTGTACGTGAAGCTCAAAGTGCAGGTGCCGAAATATCTATCGCCGAAACAACGCGAATTATTGGAAGAAGCCTCGAAGATCAAATTCTAATCGGCGCAGTGACTTTCACTTCGCCACGGAGAAAACATGAAACGATTATCTATTGCTTTATCGGTGCTTGTGCTGGCGGCCATGGCCTGCAGTTTTGGTGCGCAGCCGAGCATTCCGGCGGTTGCGACGCCCGGCATTTCCACGTTGCAGAATTCATCCGAGCCGAGTGATGCCTCTGTCAGGCAGGAAGCGCTTGTCACCCTGTTCCAAACTGTGAACCCGGGGGTGGTGGCCATCAAGACCATCGGCGCGCAGGCCGGCTCGCTGGGTTCGGGTTTTGTGTTTGATGAACTCGGCCATATTGTGACCAACTATCATGTTGTCGAAGGCTCGACGCAAGTGGAAGTGGACTTTGTGAGCGGCTTCAAAGCATACGGCACTGTCATTGGCACAGACCTTGATTCGGATCTGGCCGTCATCAAAGTGGATGCCCCGGCCAGCGAACTGCACCCGCTGCCCCTTGGCGATTCGGACCAATTGCAGGTCGGCCAGACTGTA
>CAYNQA010000438.1:0-2061 GCA_964399225.1 uncultured Anaerolineaceae bacterium | reverse complement strand
TGGAGAGAGTATTGGAATAGGATGTAGTAGCAGCAAAATGAAATCAACCGAATCACAAAATTCGGAGCGGCAACCAGCTTGGAAATTGATATAACCAATGGGGGGAAATCGAGCCTTTACGCAGGCGTATAATTTCCTCATGCGAAAGTTAATCCTTCTTCTTTCCACCATCCTTCTCGCCGCCTGCCAACCCGCGACCGAGATTCCCATCGCAACCGCGACCATCACGCCCACGGTCACGCCCAGGCCATCGCCGACGACAACAGCATCACCAACCATCACGCCACAACCGACAGCGACGACGCTCGCACTCGGGCCGCAGGATTTCCCGCCCGGCGTCAACCCGCTCACGGGTCTGGCCGTCGCCGACCCCGCCCTGCTCGACATCCCCGCCCTGCTCATCTCCATCTCGCACTTCCCAGCCACCGCGCGTCCGCAGGCGGGGCTCTCGTTCGCGTCACTCGTCTACGAATTCTCGATCACCGAAGGCGCGACACGTCACCTGGCTGTTTTCTATGGGAACAAGCCAGCGCCGGAAGTCCCGCTCACCGGCGATTGCGACGTTCGGGCCGAACCGGTCACGCGGACCGGTCTCATCCTCGGCAACCGCGTCTGGCTCGACGGGAATGCGGATGGCCGCGTGGACGCCTGGGAGGCCGGGGTCGGCGGAGTGTGCGTCCGCTTGCGCGATGCGCTGACAAGTGAAGGCCTGCAAGAGACAAGCACCGACTCGCATGGCTATTACGCGTTCAACGTGTCACCCGGGACATACCTGCTCGAGTTCGTCCTGCCGGCCGAATGGAAATTCACCACGGCCAACGTCGGCGACGAATCGGCAGACAGCGACGCGGACGAGTCCACGGGCCTCACCCGCCCGGTGGTTGTCAACGACGCGGACGTTGTCCACGCGGACGCCGGGCTGATCGCACCGAGTCGCCCGGTCAGCGGCACGCTTCCGTTGGCGCAGGTCGGGCCGGTCCGTTCGGGGAGGTTGGTCTATGCGGACATTACGGCATATTTTCCGAACTCGTGCCTGATCTATGCCTTCGCCTCGGAAGAGGTGCTCGAACAATTACCGCGCTGTGCGTTCGTGACGCACGAGGTACAGGGCGGCGGTTTCATGCTCGAGTTGGAACGGATGCAGGCCATCGCCGAAGACCACGCGCGCAAACAGGCTGATAAACCGTTCAACTACGCGAGCAATTACTTTTCGGAGACCGTGCCAGCAGGCGGACTGCCCGCCACAAAGTTGAGCGAGTATTGGGCCTCCTTGAATCAATCTGGCTGGTTATTCGACGCAGCCTCAAATTCCTATTGGCGCAGTGTGGATGATTCGACTCAATTGAACGTCGGTGTGCAACGCCTCGAAGTGGACCGCCTGACCGGGCGGCAATTGCAATTCGAGAACATCGTTGTGGTCTTCGCCGAGGTGGACGTGGTCTCGCCGACCAACCTCGACATCCACCTCGAGCAAGGCGAGGAGGGACCGGCGGTGCTCTTCCGCGACGGGCTGAAGTTCGACATCCGCTGGAGCACGCGCGCTACTTCGTATGAAAAACAAAGCGGCCTGCGCCAGCCAATGCGCTTTTTGAACGTTGACGGCTCGCCCGCCGCGCTGCGTCCCGGACGCACGTGGGTGATCATCTTTTCACCGTGGTCCTTCTTGAACGACCGCGGTGCGGGTGAATGGCTGTTGCGCTACGGCGCGCCGAATGGAGAAAAGTGAACGTGACTCATCCACCCACACAAGGAGACTTTGATGCACCCTTACATCTCCCCTCTCGTTGACCTTTTCCGCGCCAACGCGGACCCGCGCAACGCCGCACCGATGAAGCGTTACATGCGCGAGCAATTCGAGTATCTGGGCATCAAGTCGCCGCGATTTAAAGAATTGATGAAGCAACACATCGCCCAGCATGGACTCCCAGTGGAAAAGGATCTGGACGTGATCGCAAAAGAGTTGTGGTCTCTGCCGGAACGGGAATTCCAGTACGCAGCGACCAGCCTGATCGGGCGGCTGGAGAAGAAGCTGCCGAAGGATTTTGGCAAAACCTTCGAGCA
>CAYNQA010000437.1:0-2071 GCA_964399225.1 uncultured Anaerolineaceae bacterium | reverse complement strand
GCGAGCGAGAAACCTTCTCTAGCGGTGATAGACAAAATCGAAGCGTGGGACGTTCCCCTGGACCACTTTCAAACATTCGACATTCAACATTCGACCGCCATCGAAGGCGCATTCCAGCCCATTTCGCCTGATGTTGCCATCTGCGACGATTGCCTGCGCGAGATGTTCGATCCTGCTGACCGGCGTTATCGCTACCCGTTCATCAACTGCACCAACTGCGGTCCCCGGTTTACGATCATCAAAGACATCCCCTACGACCGCCCGAAGACGACCATGGCGGGATTTGCACTCTGTCCCGATTGCGAGCGCGAGTATAAAGACCCGACGGATCGCAGGTTTCATGCTCAGCCGGTGGCGTGTCCCGTGTGTGGGCCGAAGGTGTGGCTGGAGAATGGGTCTAGGGTCGAGGGGCAAAAGTCGTTGGTTGGTGATGACGCCATTCTTCAGACACAGAAACTTTTGAGCGATGGAAAAATCGTTGCCGTCAAAGGCTTGGGCGGATTCCACCTTGCCTGTGATGCAACCAATGCCAGCGCCGTCACCGGACTCCGCAACCGCAAAATCCGTGTGGACAAACCCTTCGCGCTGATGATGCCCGATCTTGAAACAGTGGAGAAGCATTGTCACGTCAGCGACGAAGAGCGCCAATTGCTCCAATCCGCCGCGCGGCCGATCGTTCTGCTCAAACGCAAGACCGAATCGAATATCGCCCGCGAGGTTGCGCCCAAACAGGATTGGCTGGGGGTAATGCTGCCGTATACACCGCTGCATTGCCTGCTTTTTGACGATGAACCGCGAACCGCAGAACATGTATCGTCCGTCGTCTACCGTCCATTGTCAGCTCTTGTCATGACCAGCGGCAACCTCTCCGAAGAACCGATTGCAACCGACAACGACGATGCCCGTGAGCGACTTGCCAATCTCGCCGATGCTTTCCTCTTCCATGATCGTGATATTCATATCCGATGCGATGACTCGGTGGTGCGCGTGTTCGACGATGGACCATTGACCATGGACGATGCTTCATCGTCCGCTGTCCATCGTCCATCGTCCATATACCCTCTCCGTCGTTCTCGTGGTTACTCTCCCTTCCCGGTCAAACTCCCGTTTGAGGTTCCGCAGATCCTGGCAACTGGCTCGGAACTGAAGAATACCTTTTGCATCACCAACAAGAACTACGCCTTCCTCAGCCATCACATCGGGGACATGGAAAACTACGAGACGTTGCAATCCTTCGAGCAGGGCGTGGAGCATTTTGAACGGCTGTTCCGAGTCAAGCCGGTAGCGATTGCTTGTGACCTACACCCAAATTACCTTGCCACGCGCTATGCCTTGGAACGCGCCCAACGCGAAAGCCTGCCGAACATCAGCGTTCAACACCACCACGCGCACATCGCGGCTTGCATGGCCGAGCACGGACTGGACGGCTCGCGCCCGGTCATCGGTCTCGCCTTCGATGGGACGGGATACGGCGACGACGGCGCGATCTGGGGCGGGGAGGTGCTGGTCGCGGATTACAAGGGGTATCAGCGAGTCGGTCAGCTCGAATATTTCCCTCTGCCCGGCGGGGATGCGGCGATCAAGAAACCTGCTCGCACCGCACTGGCATTGCTTTGGTCGCTGGGACTGGAATGGGATGAGCGGCTTGAATCGGTGAAAGAGTTCTGTGCGGATGATCGAACGCTGTTGCGAACGCAACTCGAAAAGAGAATCAACACGCCGCTGACCTCCAGCATGGGACGTCTCTTCGATGCGGCGGCGGCGTTGGCGGGAGTGCGGCAGTCGGTCAACTACGAGGCGCAGGCGGCGATCGAGTTCGAGGCGTTGGCGGATCCGTTTGAGGAAGAAAAATATCCATTCGAGTGGAATCCGCCAAAGCGGAGTCCTGAGCCGAGTCGAAGGATCGAGGTGCGAAGCGGAGTGGATGCGTTGATGGCAGACGTGCTGTCCGGTGTTCCCATCCAAAAAGTCTCGGCGCGGTTCCATAACGGCATCGCGGATGTCTGTCGCGTAGTCAGCATGGGGGTACGCGAGTCGACAGGAATTAATGAAGTGGTTTTGTCCGGTGGAG
>CAYNQA010000436.1:0-2077 GCA_964399225.1 uncultured Anaerolineaceae bacterium | reverse complement strand
TCGGCCAGACTGTAGTGGCCATCGGCAACCCGTTCGGCTTGAGCAGCACCATGACGGTTGGTATCGTTTCCGCCCTGGGACGCACGCTCGACTCCCTGCATCAATCCACGACTGGCGCTGTCTTCACCGCGGGCGATATCATTCAAACCGATGCGGCTATCAACCCGGGCAACTCTGGCGGTCCGCTCTTCAACTTGAACGGTGAAGTGATCGGCATCAACCGCGCCATCCGCACGGTCAACAGCACCGACACGGGCGAGCCGCTTAATTCGGGCATTGGCTTCGCCATCTCCTCGAACATCGTGCGGCGCGTAGTGCCGGTCCTGATCCAGAACGGACGTTACGATTACCCGTTCCTTGGTATCTCTTCCATGGACGAATTGACTCTGCCTGTGATCGAGGCGCTGGACTTGAAGAGTCAGATCGGCGCGTATGTGACTTTAGTGGTGCCTGGTGGCCCGGCTGATAAGGCTGGCATCGTAGCTGGAACCGAACAGACCAGCATCGACGGCCTGCTTGCGGGCGGTGACCTCATTATCGCCATCGATGGCCGCCCGGTGAAAACTTTCGATGAACTCCTGCGCTACCTGCTCGGCAATAAAGCCCCCGGCGAATCCGTTGTGTTGACCGTGTTGCGCGGTGAAGAAACACTGGATATTACCGTGACGTTGGACAAACGTCCGCGATGAGAAATATTCTTATCCACTAATCTATGCCAATCTGCGCGAATAAAAAGATTAGCGTAAATTCGCGGACGGAAAATTTTTAATTGCGTTTAAAAACTTCGGGCGAGGTGATGAGCCTCGCCCGATTGATTTAACCGAAGCGTTCTTCCTTCCACACGTCGGCGCGGTTGTGATAACCGGCCTGCTCCCAAAATCCGCGGCGGTCGCGCGGCATGAATTCCAGAGAGCGCAGCCACTTGGCGCCTTTCCAGAAGTAGGGAGTTTCCAGTCCCTCGTGGCCGGGGATGAAGCCCACCACGCCGCGCAGGGGATAACCGTGGTCCGCGTCGATCGGGACGCCGTTCAAGTGAGTGGCGAGCAAAAAGTTTTCCGCCAGCACCACTTCCAATGGCAGGTTGACCGTGAAGCCGTATTCCGCGTGTTGCATCACATGGGTGGCGGTCGGTTTGATGCGCAGCAACCCGCTTTCCACGAGGCTGCGAACCGAGATCCCTTCCCAGACGGTGTCGAACTTGCTCCAGCGCGTCACGCAGTGGATGTCCATCTGGATCTTCGCGCGCGGCAGTTGGTTGAATTCGTTCCAGTCCCAGCGCTTTTCCTCTTCCACCTCGCCCCAAATGCGGAAGTCCCACGTGGCGGCATTAAAGGCCGGCACGGGCCCATAATGCAAGACCGGGAATTTGAGCGTGAGCGATTGTCCGGGTGGGAGTCGTCCCTCCTGCTTTACACGTTCTTCTTCCTTGCGCCGGTCTCCATCAAAGTTGAACATAAACACCTCACTAAAATCGGGAAATGATTGCCTGCACGACCTAGACTCATTATACCGGCCAATTGTTACATTACAAAACACTTAACTTGCGTATAATGGACGAAATTTTGTCAGGAGAGAGACATGGCGCCAAAATACACATTTCGGCAACGGTTCGGATATTGGTTCGATAACATGATGTCGCGCGGCATTGGCGCGCTCATCGGCATGCTGGCTGTCTTTACGCTGGTCATCATCACGGTGGCTGGCTTGCTCATCACCATCGGCGGGCACATCCTTGCCCCCGAAGGCGGCGACCCGCCCGGCTTCTTCGAGGCGGTCTGGCTCAGCCTGATGCGCACGCTCGATGCCGGCACCATGGGCGGCGATGCAGGTTGGGGCTTCCGCTTCATTATGTTGTTGGTCACCATTGGCGGCGTCTTTATTGTCAGCGCTCTGATCGGTATTTTGAACAACGGCCTCGAAGCCCAACTCGAACGCTTGCGCAAAGGCCGTTCACTTGTGCTCGAGAACGATCACACCGTCATCCTCGGCTGGAACCCGCAGATCTTCACCGTCATCTCCGAGTTGGTCGAAGCGAACACCAACCGCAAAGAGGGCGCCGTGATCGTAGTCATGGCTG
>CAYNQA010000435.1:0-2099 GCA_964399225.1 uncultured Anaerolineaceae bacterium | reverse complement strand
CGGCTCGCGAACATCTTATCACCGCCAATTCCCGTCTTGTAATCTCCGTGGCCAAAAAATACATGGGCCGTGGCGTGCCTTTCCTCGACCTGATCCAGGAAGGCAATATCGGCCTGATCCGTGCCACCAAGAAATTCGATTACCGCCGCGGACACAAGTTCTCAACCTATGCCACCTGGTGGATCCGTCAAGCCGTGACCCGTGCCATCGCCGACCAGGGCCGCACCATCCGCGTGCCTGTCCACATGGGAGACCAGATCAACAAACTCCTGCGCGTTCAGCACCAGTTGACACAACGACTTGGACGCGAACCAACCGTGGAAGAGATCGCCGACGCATTGGAAGTGCCACCCAAAAAGGTGGAGAACATGATCCAAGTGGCGCGCCGTCCGCTCTCGCTTGAAACTCCAACAGACGATGAAGAGGATTCCGTCCTTGGTGACTTCATCGAAGACGACGAGGCCCCTCCTCCTGACGACACTGCGACTTACAACCTGCTTCGCGAACATCTCGGTGAAGTGTTGAATGGCCTTCCCCCTCGCGAGGTCCGCATCCTCCAACTCCGCTACGGGTTGCTGGATGGACAGGCTTACACCCTCGAGGAAGTCGGCCGCAAGATGGGCGTGACTCGCGAACGCGTCCGCCAGATCGAAGCACAGGCGCTCAGCCGCCTGCGTCACCCATCCATTCGTCGCAAATTGCGCGACTATCTGGGCGAATAACCAAAACACATCGGCATCCAATGCCGATGTGTTTTTTTACATGGAGTCTCTCCAAGTATTTTATAATTAAAACCCATGACCGCATCACCGCTGGAACACCCCCATACCGATAAGCAATGGCCGCTCGTGCTTGGCGCACTTTCAGCCATCCTTGTATTCTTCCTGTTTACGCGTCCCGTGGTCGACGCTGACCTATGGTGGCATTTACGCGCTGGTAAGGATATGTGGGAACAAAAGCACATCCTGCTTACCGACACATTCAGCTATACCCGCGCGGGGCAATCATGGGTAAATGCCTTCTGGATCGCGGAGCTATTGTTTTATCTTCTCTATCGCATCGGCGGATATATTCTCATTTCTGGGTTTGTCGCTTTTATAGGGGCAATCACGTTTTACCTGGTGTACAGACGTCTTTCTGGGAACCCCATTCTAAACAGCTTCATCATCGTTTTAGCCGCGCTGACTGCGGCGCCCATCTGGGGTCCTCGTCCGCAGATTCTATCCTTCCTCTTCGTAGCACTACTCGACCTCTGGCTTTCCAGAAAACAGCCGTCGTGGTTAATGCTTCCGTTCTTCGCCTTATGGGCAAACATACACGGTGGATGGATATGGGGGTTCCTATTATTGTTTGCCCACATTGCAGGGCTAATTGTGCAATCCTTCTTCACGCCGCAGGATGGGATATTGCGACGGAAAGAGGCGCTTCACCTTCTCGGCTGGACAGCGGGTGCCGCCATCGCCATCGGACTCAACCCCAATGGATTTGTACTATGGCATTTACCTTTTCAGCAGGTAACCGTATCCATGCAAATTCAGGAGTGGCTCTCACCCGATTTTCACCGTCCTGATTTTCATCCTATTTTATGGATGTTGTTCTTTTTAATTTTATCTGGTCCATTCGCCAAAAAACCCCTTGATTGGCCGCAAATCTTCAAGGTGCTGGGATTCGCCTACCTAACCTTCGTGGCACAGCGCAATATTGCCTTGTATGCGATGACTGCTGCCCCCCTGCTCAGCCAATGGATCGGAGCAGCCGTAGAGTCGCTCCAATGGAAAGCAACCCGCCCGGAGCGGAGTCTGGATGCGAGATTAAAGTCCAGCATTAATGCCGCGCTGATCATCCTATCATCGCTGGCAGTCATCGGAAATTTATTTCTCACTGCCCAGCCTGCGCGAGTGGACGAGTACTATCCAGTCGCCGCTGTGGAATGGGTGCGAACGAATCAACCACAAGGCAGGATGTTCAACTCCTACAATTGGGGCGGGTACCTGACTTGGAATCTCCCATCGCATGAAGTTTTCATCGACGGTCGCGCCGACCTTTATGGGTCTGATCTGTTGCAGCAATGGCACGACGTGGTCAATGCCAATGAAAAC
>CAYNQA010000434.1:0-2103 GCA_964399225.1 uncultured Anaerolineaceae bacterium | reverse complement strand
GTGTGACTCCCTCGGTGGCGCGCGTGCTCGAAGTGCTCGACCGCGAACGCGTGACGGTGGCCTCCTCGCTGGGCATCCGCGCACGCACATCACTGGAGTGGTTGAAACTGGCCTATGACACCACGGGCGAAGACCTGCACGAAGCCATCCACAACCAGCCCGGTTATTACGGCATCAAAGCACCGCCCACATTGAACCATCGCTACATCTTCGAAGATGTGCCGATGAGTCTTGTCCCGATCGCGTCGCTCGGTAAACGCTACGGCGTTTCGGTCATGGCGATGGAGAGCATCATCAAAATTGGGAGCATCATCCACCGCACCGACTACTGGCGGCGCGGACGGACGGTGGAAAAACTCGGTCTCGAGCAATGGAGCGTCAGCGAGTTGACGCGTTTCGTGCAGGAAGGCGTGATCGAGTAGAAAAGGAGATTTATCATGTGTGGAATCGCTGGAGCTTTACTCAACCCAGCAAGCGACAATGTCAAATGGATGGTGGAAAAATTATCTCATCGCGGACCAGATGGACACGGCATCCAAAACCTGGACGAGGCGACCCTCGGCCATACACGCCTTGCCATCCTGGATGTCGAGGGCGGGCATCAACCCATGCAGTTCGAAGGCGCCTGGATCGCCTTCAATGGCGAGATCTACAACTACCGCGACCTGCAACGCAAATACCTTGCCGAAGAAAACATGCAAGGCCATTCGGATACGGAAGTTCTTCTGCATCTGTACCGCAAGTTGGGGCCAAAATTCGTGGAACTGCTGGACGGTATGTTCGCCTTCGCCATCCATCACCGAGACGAATTTCTGCTGGCGCGTGACCCGTTGGGGATCAAACCGCTTTACTACGGGTCGAGTCTCGACAACCAACATTGGTTCTTCGCCTCGGAGATCAAAGCGCTGACGGGATCGGTCACTTCGGTGAACGAATTCCCCGCGGGATTCTGGTTTCATTCCAAGGTCGGTTGGAATCGTTTTTATCAGATCGAAGAGACGATCCGCCCATTTGGGGGAAGCGAGAATGAATCCCTGCCCATTATCAAGTCAACGCTGCGCGAGGCGGTGCACAAACGCCTGCTGGCCGATGTCCCCGTTGGCATTAGCCTCAGCGGCGGACTCGATAGCAGTATCGTCTCCCTGCTGGCCTGCGAAGGGACCGATCAACTCCACTCCTTCGCGGTCGGTGTGGAAGGAAGCGAAGACCTGGCCGCCGCGCGCAAGATGGCGGACTTTCTGAAAACGCAACACCACGAGCTGGTTTACACCGCGCAGGACATGGCCGAGGCGCTTCCCGATGTTCTGTACCATCTCGAAACGTTCGACCCCGCGTTGGTGCGAAGCTCCATCCCAAATTATTTTCTGGCCAAACTGGCTTCGCAACACGTCAAAGTGTTCCTCACCGGCGAGGGCGCCGATGAAATTTACGCGGGCTACGAGTACCTCGGCGGATTCGACTCCCCCGATGTTCTGCAACAGGAAATGATTGACATCACTGCGGCCTTGCACAACACCAACCTGCAACGCGCCGACCGCATGTCCATGGCTTTCAGTCTCGAAGCCCGCGTCCCCTTCCTGGACGTGAAGTCGGTCGCGCTCGCCCTGGGCTTTCCCTCCGACTGGAAGATGCACAACGGCCGCGTCCCGAAGCATTTGCTCCGCGAGGCCTTCGCCGCCGACCTGCCTGCAGAGATCGTCAACCGCCCCAAACAGAAATTTTCCAAGGGGGCAGGGTCGTCTGACCTGATCGCGCACAAAGCCGAAACTGAAATTTCCGACGAAGAATTCCAGCGCGAGTCGCGGCGCATGAAAAGCGAATGGGATTACGGCCTGCAAAACAAGGAAGCCCTGTTCTACTACAACACCCTTCGCAAATTCTACGAAGACAAGTGGATCTTTCCGACAATGGGAAAGAGCCGCAGTCTGTAGGAGATGTCATGGAAGGCTTTAACTGGTATTCGTGGGTTGCGCTGCCCATGCTCGTTTTCTTTGCGCGCGTACTGGATGTTTCCCTCGGCACGATCCGCATCATCTTCACTTCGCGCGGAAAGAAGAACATCGCGCCCCTGCTCGGTTTCGTGGAGGTCTTCATCTGGGTCAG
>CAYNQA010000433.1:0-2121 GCA_964399225.1 uncultured Anaerolineaceae bacterium | reverse complement strand
CTGCCGGGACCCGGACCTGGTACGCCGGTTTCTGGGAGTTGATCGGTCCCTGAGGGATCGTCTTCAACGCCTGCTCCAGAATCCTCAGCGATTGTCGGATCTCATCGATGCGGATCAGGTAGTTGTCCATCATGTCGCCATTGTGGCGGACCGCCACATCCCAATCGAAACGGTCATAAACAGAGTAGGGATCGGCGCGGCGCAGATCGTACGGCACGCCAGCCGCACGCAGCACAGGACCGGTCACACCGAACTTGACGGCGGTTTCCGCATCCACAACCCTGACGCCCTTCAAACGAGATACCAATACTTCGTTCTCGCTCAACAGGCGTTCCATTTCATCAGTCTTCCCAGCGAGACGGTCAAAGACCAGGTCTTTGATCTTCTGCATCACATCTTCGGGGATATCGCGCACCACGCCGCCAAAGCGGAAGTAGTTGCACATCATGCGCGCGCCGGAAACAGCCTCGAAGATGTCGAGGATCAATTCACGCTCTTCAAAGGCATACAGCGCGGGCGTGTACATGGCACCCAGATCATTGAGCAGCATACCCACAAAGACGAGGTGGTTCTGGATGCGGCTGAGTTCCGCCATAATGACGCGGATGTAATCGGCGCGTTCCGCTACGGGGATCTTCATCAATTTCTCAACGGCGAGAGCATAGCCGAAGTTATTGCTCATCGAGTTGAAGTAATCGAGACGGTCGGTGAACGGCATGTTTTGCAGGAAGGTATTGCGCTCGCCGATCTTGTCGTGATTGCGATGCAAATAACCGACGACAGGTTTTAATCCGGCGATGGTTTCGCCATCGAGGGTCAGCGCCGCACGGAACACACCATGCGTGGATGGGTGCTGTGGTCCCATGTTGACCACGATGCGGTCGGTGCTCATGCCGTCTTCGCTTTTAACGGTGTAGCGTTTCAGGGATTCATAGAGCATCTCGTCGTTTTCGGGAATCCACTTTTCGGGGTCGAAATCCTCTGGGAATTTCAAATTATCCTGGAGCGGAGTCTTGCTTTCAGACATGGTGAATTTGCCATCGGGCCAGCGGCTCTTGAAGGGTTTGAAATCCTCTTCGTAAAACGGTTCCTGCCAGTCCTTGCGGAGAGGATGACCTTCATAGCCTTCCCACATCAAAATGCGGCGCAGGTCGGGGTGACCTGTGAATTTGATACCGAGCAAGTCCCAGGCTTCGCGTTCCTGCAGGTCGGCGCTGGGATAAACATCGATCAGAGATGGCACTTCGATCGGGTCCACGCGCGGAACCTGAACACGGAAGATCAAGCCGGGTCCACCGGTGGTTTTGTAGGCATGGTAGACCACTTCCATTTTGTTCTCGGGGAGGTAGTCCACGCCGGTGACGGCAGTGAGCAGGTCGAAACCGAATTCATCACGAATGGCTGTGGCGACTTCAACGAGCTTGTCTTTTTCCACGAGGAAGCCGGTGAAGCCGGGGCGGGCGTCAGCAGAGACAACGCCTGGGAATCGCTGAGTCAGGTCGACGGTCGTGGTAGAAGCGGGAGCGGTCATGCGGCACCTTCCTTAGCAGCGGCAGCCGCTTTGATCTCAGCGTACTTGCGCGGGTCCATCAGATCCGGTCCGAGCACGGGGACGGGGACATAGTTGGTGTCCTGTCCTTTATTCTTCTTGTTGTACCAGGAGACTTTCTTGATAGATTCTTTGTCGATCTTCTCCTGCAACTTGATCATGCCCGCGATCAACGCCTGCGGGGTGGGAGGACAGCCGGGGATGTAGACATCCACAGGCAGGAACTTGTCGATGCCCGCGACCACGTTGTACCCCTCCTTGAATGGACCACCGCCCGATGCACAGGCACCCATCGCCACCACATACTTTGGCTCGGGCATCTGATTGTAGAGGCGGATGATGGCTGGCACCATTTTCTTGGTGACCGTGCCGGAGACAAGCATCATGTCGGCTTGACGCGGGGTGGGGCGCATGACTTCCATACCGAAGCGCGCCATATCGTAGCGGGAGGCTTGCGCGGCGATCATTTCGATGGCGCAGCACGCCAGACCGAACATGAGCGGCCACACCGACGAGCGCCGTCCCCAGTTGTAGAGGCGGTCAAGCGTGGTGATGGCTACGGCATTCTGGAT
>CAYNQA010000432.1:0-2121 GCA_964399225.1 uncultured Anaerolineaceae bacterium | reverse complement strand
GGAGTCTTGATCACCTCGAGCGCCTCGCGCAGGAACTTGACGTTGAACGCGATCAGCACGCCGCTTCCGTCCACGGTGGCTTCCACGATGGTCTCGTTCTTGCCGGTCTCTTCCGATGTCGCGGAGATTTCTACTTCACCCGAGCCGCCATTCGCGGATTTGATATCCAGCCGCGCCACGTTCGATCCCTCGCGGGCGAAGATCTCGGCCTGCTTGCAGGCTTTCAGCAACGAAGCCGTTGAGACCAGCGTGCGCGACTTGTATCCGCGCGGAATGATCTGCTGATAATCGGGGAATGTGCCGTCGATCAATTGAGAAACCAGTTCCACATCCTTCACGCGGAAGATGACCTGACCGCGTCCCTTCGGGACAACCATCGAGACCATCTCTTCGCCGTCGCCAGCGACACGTGCCAACTCGCTCAACGCGCGCGAGGGAATGATGGCATTAACCGGGTGCTGCGCATTCGATGAGAGCACGGCCTTGCGCACAGAAAGACGGAAGCCATCGGCCGCCGCCATGATGACCTTATCCTTCTCCACGTTCATCAACACGCCCATCAACACCGGGCGCGCATCATCGGTGGATGCAGAGAAGACCACCTGATGGATCATCTCTTTGAAATCAGCTACATTTAATTGGATCGCTCCGGCCATATCGGGTGTGGGCAGGGGCGGAAACTCCTGCGCGTCGATGCACTTGATGTCGTTATTCGAAGCGCCCGAACGGACATTCAAATTCTGTGTCTGCGCTTCGAGCGTAAACTGCACCTGATCACCCGGCAGCGTATTCACCAGATCCAAGAACGTGCGGGCGGGCACGGTGGTGGATCCTTCCACATCAATGCGCGCGGGAATCCAGCAGGTGATTCCCATCTCGAGGTTGGTGGCCGAAAGGCGCAAACGGCCTTCGTCGGTGGCGATCAAAATGTTCGCGAGCACAGGCAAGGTGCTGCGCGGCGACACGGCGCGGGAAACGATCCCCAAACCGCGGGCTAGATTCTCTTGAAGGACGGTGATTTTCATGGCCTGCTCTCCACGTGATTTTTTGAAAGTATATCACTACTGGTAAAGACCCTAAAGGTTTCATTAACCTTGAGCGCAGCTAATGGGTGGACTAAAGAGCAAATCACCACAGAGAACACGGAGTCCGCAGAGTTATTTTCAGAAGGTATTCTCTGTGATCTCAGTGTGCTCCGTGGTGAAATCGTTTGTATCTTTTTACTAACCCACGATCAGCGAAATGCCGATCGATAACAGAATGAACAGCAATTGCAGCCCGAACAGCGCCGCGAAGATGTACACCATCACCATGAACGCAGACGTGCCGCCGAGCTTCACTTCCTGTCCGTCCGAAAGTTGGTGCACGACCTGTGCGGCCTGCTCCACGGATTTGCGGTCATTGTTAAGCCATAACCATTTTTCGCGCGGGACCGGCACCACGATCACCTCTCCGCCAAACGTGTTGAGGAAGCTTCTCAGTGCTTCAGGCAGGCGCGACATCATACTGGATGGCAGGATGACGGCCTTCGCAGACATCGCCTCCGCCGGAAGATTTTCGCCCGTTGCGATCACGGTCACAGACAACCCCTCGGCCTGCTTCGCCATCGCCGAGCGGACTTGTTCCCCGAAGCCGCTTCCGGCCTCCTCGAAGACGAAGGTCTTGAATCCCTCGCGCTCCTCGGCCAGTGCCTTTGCAGATTCGGCTCCATCGCGCCGCAACGACGTGAAGTGATAGACCAGCACCACCACGAACATCGTCAGCCATTGCAGGCGGTCGAGCAGACCGGAGAGATCGAACGTTTCCACGCCGAGCAGTACTTGCAACAGCATGTACACAGACATCACTGCCGTCACCATGCCGCCAATGACCGAGCCGAACAGAACGAGATACAGGTACACCTTGCGCACAAGAGACCGTCGCGCCAGACCGCCGGCGGTATCAGATGCAAGCGCATGTGCCTGCATAGGCCGCCAGTTCATGTACCAGAGCGGCAGGCCGATCACCAATGTGGCAATGGCGGCGGAAACGCGTGACCGAAGATCCAGGCCCCACATCTGGCGACCCACTGACACGTCCAGGATGAACGAGAGCAGGAAGCCGGTGCCGAGGAAGGCGGTG
>CAYNQA010000431.1:0-2135 GCA_964399225.1 uncultured Anaerolineaceae bacterium | reverse complement strand
ACATAGGGATGCGTCAACGGTTGGGCGAGGCGGTCGTGCCATCCGCTCGAGCCGACGTCCAGCCAAAAGTGGAACGTGGCCGGGCGGTTCATCATCAGGAATGTGTGCGCGGGCGCAACTAACACCGCCGAGTCTTCCTGCGGCTTCCAGGCTTCAAGGTACGAGGCCGCGATGACGCCGTCTTGAAGCATTGTCAAGTATTCCTTGCCGAGACTGGAAGAATTCTCGAAGAAATCGATCGCCGTGCGGAATTTTTCCACCGACTCGATCAAACTTGCTGCCACGCGGACAGCGTCCAGATTCTGGTGATAGCCGAACCCCGGCTGGGATAGGATCTCGCCGAAAAGTTTGCGCAGGAAATGGTCGAGCGGCATCGGCTCGGACTCGCGATACAACTCCAGCCACTGACGCAACGCTGTGTAGCGTTCGCCCAGCGCATAGGTGACACGCTCCTGCACGTCCGGTTTGATCTCTTCGAACGGCGAGAATTGCATATCCTTTTGTCGGTAAACGATCTCCGATAGCAACTGCGCACGGACCAGGTCCGTGCCGAGGGCGAAGAGGAAGGCATACGCTACGTCGAAGCGCGAAGGGTGAACCTTCCAATTTGGATGTGCCAATGCGGACAAGGTCAACAAGGCTTGTGAGGCTGGTTCATCACGCAATGATCGCGAAGGGCGATGCGAACGGACAGGAATTCCCGCCGCATCCAAACGGTGCATCAGCGAGAAACGTAATGAGTCGGAGAGGTATGGAGAAAGAACGACGATCTCGTCGGGAGGGATATTATCTTGCTGAACTAGATGATGAATTTCTTTTGCGATCTCGTCCAACAATTCGGGATAGAAGCGGGTGAGGATGAAGTCATAGGCCTTCACCCCCAGCCCATCTTCCGAATTTTGGGAGATAGGTGCCGAAGGCGGGGTGAGGGGCGGATCAATCGCCTCCACCAATCTCTCCTCCAGTTCGGCTACCTCCTCGCTCATCACGAATGAACCATCAAGCCGCGCCTCCGCCTCGCAGAGTTGACCCAGCGCCTCGCCGGTGAGCGGGTCCGCGCCGAGGAAGTGACGGAAGCCGCCGTTCTCGTCGAAGATGAGCAGCGCCGAATCGAAATCAGGCATCCAATCGCGGACGATATCGTGTGCGCGCGGGGCGTCCTCCTCCACGTTGTCGTAGATCAGGTGGCGGTAGGTGCGCGTCAGGTAATCACGGACGATCGGCTCATGCCAGAGGATGTTGGTGAATATTTCCAGTTGTAATGAGAAATCGAGCAGGTTATGTTCAAGACAATAATCGCGGAACAGGTTGGCACAGGCTTGTGCATCCGCGTGGATGCGGCGCTGTTCGGGGTCCCCGTTTTCTGCCGCGGCGAGGCGCATCGCGATCTCGGTGTGCGGGAAGCCAACCAGCGCGGCCTTGTTCAGGTTATCGATGATCTGCGAATACAGGCGATTGCGATCAATGGTGACTGAGGCGAAATAACCCTCATCCAGTTTGGGACGCACGAGATGCGCCATGTAATATTGTGCAGTTTCAAGCGTCAGGAAGACAGGCGGTTGGTCGGGATTTTTGAACCCCGCAGCTTCCGAAGCCAGTGGCCAGAACAGGTCACACATGCGGCGGGCAAGACCTCCCACGGTGGCGAAGGTCACCTGTCCGCCCGAGAAGCCGGCTTGCAAGATCGCTTCCTCGTAGGGCGTTTGCAGACTCCGTTGGGGGGTGAGAACCAGCAGGGAATCAGCCGGCAGGCCGGAGCGTAGGAGGCGAAGCGCGCGTCCCACGCCGACCGTTGTCTTGCCGGAACCGGCACGTCCGCGCAGGAAAAGTTTTGCGGTCGGCGAGTCCACTAGATCATTCTGTTCGGATGTCAGCGGATGGTCCATGCCCCAAGTATACAATAGGAAATCAGGCTGACTTGTTCCCCGCGGAGAATCCGGCTATAAAGGCGCGAAAGGTGACCCATGAAAAA
Organism: uncultured Anaerolineaceae bacterium; assembly: GCA_964399225.1. Classification (GTDB taxonomy): domain Bacteria; phylum Chloroflexota; class Anaerolineae; order Anaerolineales; family Villigracilaceae; genus Denitrolinea. The sequence goes on along the minus strand of CAYNQA010000431.1, from coordinate 163 downwards.
AATAATTCCCATCCTTATCCTGATCGCTCTTGTTATTTTACCGATCCGTTCCGGCGCAGCGGCGCCGCTCGGAGCCACTGCAAGCCGCGGTATCTTCGATGACCGCAACACAAACGTGTGGACGTACAGCGGTTTGTGGGCAAATGCCAGTTCTGTCCCTTCG
>CAYNQA010000430.1:0-2146 GCA_964399225.1 uncultured Anaerolineaceae bacterium | reverse complement strand
TTGCGTGAGTTAAATAATGAAGTGGCCGCCGCACTCGCGCCCGAAACCGCACAGCCGACCCCGCTCATCACCGCCGTGGTGCTGCCCTCCGGCCACACCCCGCCCGATGCCCTCGGACGGACGAGTGAAAACCTGGCCGAGATCCCCGAGCACCTGCGGCCCATGGTGCAATCGCTGGCCAATGCCGCCGTGCCCACCCCGGGACCGGAACAGGCCATCCGCATCCAGATCCCCGCACTGAACGTGGATGCGCCCATCGTGCAAGGCGACGGATGGGAACAACTCAAGAAGGGTGTCGGCCAGCACATCGGCTCGGGCAACCCCGGCCAAAACGGCAACGTGGTGCTTTCGGCGCACAATGACGTGTATGGCGAGTTGTTCCGCTATCTCGATAAACTCGCGCCCGGCGACAAGATCATCCTCTACACCCAACAACGCCAGTACGTCTATGTGGTGACCGGCACCGTCATTGTGGAGCCCACGCAAGTGGAAGTGATGGCGCCCACATCTGACCCCACCACAACACTGATCTCGTGTTATCCTTATCTCGTAGACGACCAACGTATCGTCGTCTTTGCAAAATTACAAAACTAGGAGTACCCCCATGTCCAATTCCAAACGCTCGACCAACCGCCGCCCCGGCGCCACGCCGCCCGCCGCCACTGAATTCAACCCTGACTATACGCACGTCAAAAGCGACCTCGTGCGCATCGGGCTTCTGGCTGGTTCGTTCATCTCCATCCTCGTCATCCTGTCGTTCTTCCTGCGCTAGTTCACAGCGAACCATTTTCAGTTGCGTATTGCGTGTTGCGTAACGTACGCAATACGCAATATTTTTTTCAACCCATGACCGAACCGATCCACGAGATCACCCTCACCACCCTCACCTACAGCGGCGACGCCATGGGCCGCCTGCCCGATAGCCGCGCCATCTTCGTGCCGTTCGGCCTGCCCGGCGAGCGCGTGCGCGTGCGAGTGACGGAGCAGAAACACAACTATGCGCGCGGCGAGATCGTGGAGATCCTCACGGCGTCGCCCGACCGCATCGCACCGCGCTGCAAACACTTCACTAACTGCGGCGGCTGTCATTACCAGCATCTACCCTACCCCAAACAACTCGAAGCCAAAGCGCTCATCCTGCGCGACCAGTTGGTCCGCATCGGCAAGATTCAAAATCCGCCCGTTGCGCCGACCGTCCCTTCGCCATCGGAATGGAACTACCGCAACCACGTGCAATTCCATTTGAACGAAGACGGCAAACTCGGCTTCGTTGATTCCGCCGGGCAGTCGGTCATCCCCATCACAGAATGTCACCTGCCCGAACAGGCCATCCAGGACCTCTGGCCGCAACTGGAATTCGAACCCGGCGCGGACCTCGACCGCATCTCCGTGCGGACCGGGCTGGATGGTGACCTGCTGCTCGCGCTCGAATCCGAAATCCCCGAACCGCCTCAACTCGACCTCGAAGCGGGCATCTCCGTCGCGCACCTCTACGCCGACCATGCCGTTGTGATGGCCGGCGATGACCACCTGCTCATCCGCGTGCGCGACCGTAATTTTCACGTCTCTGCGCCTTCGTTCTTCCAAGTCAATACCGCCATGGCCGAAAAAATGGTGGAGCATTTGCTGGCGATCCTGCCGCTGACAAAAGAAGAACCCCTGCTCGACCTGTACTGCGGAGCGGGGCTCTTCAGCGCCTTCTTCGCCCCACGCGCCGGAGGTGTGATCGGCATCGAATCATCCCCCTCCGCCTGCGAAGACTTTGCGATCAACCTCGACGAATTCGACAACGCCGAATTGTACGAAGGCGAAGCGGAGGAGATCCTGCCCGGGCTTGCAGCGCAGATCGCAGGTGTGCGCTGTGCCATCGTGGACCCTCCGCGCGCCGGTCTCGACCGTCGCGTGCTCGATGCGCTTGTGCAACTTGCCCCGCGCACCATCGCCTACGTCTCCTGCGACCCGTCCACATTGGCGCGCGATGCGAAACGTCTGCTCGAGAACGGATACACGTTGAAGCAAGTCACACCGTTCGATCTCTTTCCACAGACGTATCACATCGAATCGATCTCGATCTTCGAAAAATAACAAACAAACTGCCGCCCTCTCGGGCGGCAGTTCGTTTGTATTGCAGTTGTGCTTACGGGAT
>CAYNQA010000429.1:0-2171 GCA_964399225.1 uncultured Anaerolineaceae bacterium | reverse complement strand
GAGGCGGAGGAAAAGATGGCGAGGAATGCATCCGCTGCGGAGGTCCGCGTGTGAACCGAGGCGGGGTCGGAGGCCGGACCGACGATGAGGAAGTCGTTGTGCATTACGAGGCGGCGGTCCATGCCCCAGCCGTCCGCGACAAATTGTTTTTCCGCGGCGGGCGAATGGAGCAGGATCACATCGGCATTGCCTTGTTTGGCAATTTCGAGCGCTTGGCCGGAACCGGTGGCGATGAGACTCACTTTGTAGCCAGTCTGTTCGGTGAAGGCGGGCAGGAGTACATCGAGCAACCCCGAGTCTTGCGTGGATGTGGTGGAGACGAGTAGGATCTCTTTGGAAGGGGTCTGGGTTCCGCAAGCGGTGAGCAACAGTAATAATGCGATGATGATCTTTTTCATTTCACTCCAAAACAAAAGGACGGCTCGTGTGAGCCGCCCTTTGATTGGGTGAAATTATAACTGCTTACAAACCAAGATCGGCGTCAGTCTTGCCGCCGTCGGGATAGAACAGCGGAATGCCGAACTTGTCCACGCCGTAGGTTGCCATGAAGTCCTGGGCCGTGGCGGAGAGCATGAAGTTCATGAACGCCACTGCGCCTTCGTAATTAACCTTCGGCCACTTGTCCGGGTTGACGGTGATGACGTGGTACACGTTCAACAGGGACGGATCGCCTTCCACAAGGATGGTCAGTTGCAGGTTGGCCTTGTTCGCAAGGAAGGTGCCGCGGTCGGTGAGGATGTAAGCGCCCTTCTCAGATGCGATGGTCAGCGACGGGCCCATGCCCTGACCGGACTCGATGTACCAGGCGGGTTTGGTCGCGACGGGATCGATCTCGGCTTTTGTCCAAATGCTCAGTTCCTTGGTGGATGTGCCGGATTTATCGGCGCGCGCGATGAATTGCGCTTCGGCCGCGGCGATGGCCTTGAATGCATCCACTGGCGAAAGGCCCTTGATCGCGGCGGGATCCGCTTCGGGGCCGACGATCACGTAATCATTGTGAGCGATCAAGACGCGCTCCCGGCCAAAACCGTCCGTCATAAACGTTTTTTCAGCGGAGGGCGAATGAACGAACAAGACATCGGCGTTGCCTTCCTGTCCCATTTGCATGGCCGCGCCGGAGCCGACCGCCACAGTCTGGACGGTGTAACCGGTCTCCGCTTCGAAGAGCGGGACCAACACGTCGAGTAGACCCGAATCCTGCACGGACGTAGTGGTGGCAAGGATCAACGTCGGGTTGGCGGGCGCGGGTTTCTCAGTGGGCGCTTCGGTTGGGGCGACGGTCGGCGGTTCGGTGGCGATCACCGGCGGCTCGGTCGCGACGGGGGTGGCGGGTGCGCAGGCGCTGACAAGGATCATCAGCAGGAAGAGGATAGAGAGAATGCGTTTCATTGGCGCTCCTGTGTAGCGCAATCGTTTTTCAAAAAATGGGAGTGCAACCTTTAGGTCGCATTTTGCAGGCTAACCCTAAAGGGTGCTTCGCGAAGCCTACACTCCACAAATTTATTTCTGCGTTTGCGTTACAAAATAATTTGCTCACCGCTGTGGGCGGCGTTGTAACCGGTCAGCGAGTTGAGCTCGGAACGAAATTCCGCTGTCTGCAAATAATCGAGCAGGGGCGAAAGCGAGGCTTCATTCTCACGCGGCAGGACGAGGTCGTAGCGTTCCTCGAAGAGCGGGATGAAGTCGAGTCCGTGCTGGTGGGCGGCGGCTTGCAGACCGATGGCCGCGTCCACTTTTTTGGATGCTACGAGCGAGGCGGCATCGCTGTGAGTCTTGACCGTCCGCTCGTAGCCGGAGATTTCCGCCGAATCGATTTTGCGCCGCTTGAGTTCCGCATCGAACCACAGACGTGTGCCGGACCCGGCGTTGCGGTTCACGAATCGGACCGCCGGGCGGGTGAGGTCCGCGACGGAGCGAACCGCTTTGGGGTTGCCCGAAGCGAGGATCAGTCCCTGTGTGCGGTGCGCGAGCGTGACCAGTTCCACGTCGCGGTCCGGGAAGAGATGGCGGACGGTCGGCGCGTTGTATTCGCCGCTTGCGTCGAGGATGTGCGCGCCAGAGACCTGACACAGTCCCTGACGGAGATTGACGAGGCCGTCCAGCGAACCGACCGGGAGACTCAGCAGCGTCACGTGCTTTTATGGATTATTTAGGATTAAAAAATGTTATCC
>CAYNQA010000428.1:0-2185 GCA_964399225.1 uncultured Anaerolineaceae bacterium | reverse complement strand
TTCCCGACTCTTTCCGAACTTGCGGGCGGAGTCATGGCCCGCGAATTCGATTCCTTGCTGGACGATCTTGCGCGTCAAAGCCCGACGGGAAAGTTGATCCTGGTTGCCCATGATTGGGGCGCCACCCATAGCTGGCGCTGGGCGCGCGCGCGCAAAGATCCACCCATCGAAAAGATGGTCGCCCTCTCGGTCGGTTCCTCCTTCCGCTACGATATTTTCGAACACGGACTGAACGCCTTCACATGGATGTACGGACTGTGGTTCGGCGCGGCATGGTATATCCCATTCCTGCGCACCGCTGTAGCAAAGTCCATTGTAGCTGCCGCCGGTTACCGCTCGGCCACCGCCATGGACTTGTGGAAGGATGCCTATCACTACTGGGACCGTCCCAGCCTGATTTTCACCATCCTGCTCCAGTCGTTCTTCTTCCTCTTTTACAAAACGGAATATCTCGACTTTCCCTTTCCAGTGCTCTACCTTCGCTCCCGCCTGGACCGGATCGCTTCCACGGCAGCCTTTGAGCGGGCAATCCGATCCCGGTCCGATTGCCGCATGGTCGTTTACGATCAATACAACCATTGGTTCCCTGAACAGCATAGCGATGTGGTGCTGGCCGAGATCCGCTCGTTTCTGGCCTAAGCCCTTCCACAAACCACATCCGTCTGATACAATACCGCCCGCACGCCGAACGTCTTGTTTTTCGAACGAAACCCTCGGCCTCCCCGTCGGGGGTTTTTGTGTGTAATAGACCACCGACGATGGGCAAGGGATTAGCCCCAATCGTAAAATTTACATCCTCAACCACCAACCACAACCATCAACTATGATCATCGAACGAACCGACCTCCGTAACATCGCCATCATTGCCCACGTAGACCACGGCAAGACCACCCTCGTGGACGGCCTCCTGCGCCAGAGCCACACCTTCCGCGATAACCAACACATCGAGGAACGCGTGATGGACTCGAACGACCTCGAACGCGAGCGCGGCATCACCATCCTTGCCAAGAACACCGCCATCACCATGCCCGACCCTGTCACGGGCGAGAACGTAAAGATCAACATCGTGGATACGCCCGGCCACGCCGACTTTGGCGGCGAGGTCGAGCGCGTCATGAACATGGTCGATGGCGTGCTCCTGCTCGTGGACGCCGCCGAAGGCCCCATGCCGCAGACGCGCTTCGTGCTCAAGAAAGCGCTCCAGATGGGGCACAAGTGCATCGTGGTCATCAACAAAGTGGACCGCCGCGACGCCGAACCGGCCCGTGTGCTTAACGATACGTTTGACCTTTTCATTGAACTCGGCGCGACCGAACAACAAGCCGACTTCCCCGTGGTCTATGCTGTAGCCACCACACAGCGCGCCGGACTGACGCCCGAACTTGGTCCTGACCTCAGCCCGCTGTTTGACGCCGTTCTGCGCCACATTCCCGCGCCCAAGGTGGACCCGGAAGCCCCGCTTCAGTTGCTCGTCACCGCCCTCGGTTACGACGACTACCGCGGTGTGACCGCTGTCGGGCGCGTCCATGCCGGGCGCATCAAAGCCGGACAGAAACTGGCCCGCCTCACCGTGGACGGCAAGAACCTGCCCGAATCTGCGCGTTATCTTTATACATTCCAGGGCCTGAAAAAGATCGAGGTGGATGAGGGCTTGGCGGGCGACATCGTCACCCTGGCCGGCCTCGAAGGCATCGCCATTGGCGAGACGTTGGCCGACCCGCTCAACCCCATAGCCCTGCCGACCATCAAGGTCGAGGAACCCACTGTGCGCATGATGTTCGGCGTCAATACCTCGCCGTTCACCGGCCGCGAAGGCAAGTGGAGCACCTCCCGCAAATTGCGCGAACGCCTGATGGATGAACTGCGCACCAATGTTGCCTTGCGCGTGGAAGAGACCGAATCTGCCGAGAATTTCCTCGTGAGCGGACGCGGCGAGTTGCACCTTGGCATTTTGATCGAAACCATGCGCCGCGAAGGCTATGAGTTCCAGGTCTCGCGCCCCGAGGTCATCTTCCACAAGGCAGATGACGGCGCCATGTTGGAACCGTTCGAAGAAGTCCACGTGGAGACCAGCAACGATACCGTTGGCGTGGTCGTGGAAATGCTTGGCATACGCCGCGGCAAGATGATGGAGATGCACGACTCGGGTCAAGGCACGACGCGCATGGTCTACATCGTTCCGACA
>CAYNQA010000427.1:0-2202 GCA_964399225.1 uncultured Anaerolineaceae bacterium | reverse complement strand
TGGTTGGACGGCTTCGCCGTCCCCGCCCCAGCGCAGGTAACGCAAACCGTTGGGCGGAAAGATCATGATTATGGGCATCGCAGAATTTTGCAGGAGGAGAATACCATGCACGAACGTATGATGGATAAATCCGCCCAGCCCTCTTTTGAGGATATGGTCAACTGGATTGGGCAGCCCACCGCCACAGAATGGATTGCGTTACGACGCTTCCTGGAGGAAACATACCACATCCTGCCTATCTTCAATGCGGGTGGGAAACGTTATGGATGGAACCTGCAATACCGCATAGCTGGACGCCCTTTGTGCGAAATGTACCCGGAACACGGTTCATTCACGGCCTTGGTGATTCTAGGAAAAGATGAACTCGGGCAAGCCTTGGATCGAATTGAGATCTTTGGCCCTACTGTGCAACAAGCGGTGGAAAAATCACCTAGATACCACGATGGTTGTTGGATGTATATCCGTGTCTCAGAGGCTTTGACTTGTTATCAGGATGTACAAGATATTAAAGAGCTGATCCTGATCAAGAGAAAACCCGTGAGGAAAACGGTGCCTGCATGAGGGTCTGCGCGTTTTCAAGCAGTTTTCTAACCTCAGCATTTTCCTACTTCTAAATAGAGTCCACGCCCGCGCGCAGGTATCGCCTTCGGGGACGATGTCGCCACGCTAACCGGTAGTCCAATAAAAAATCGGCTTCCTTACGGAAGCCGATTTGATTCTCTACACTTGCGGCAGACTTCTGCGCAACACAGGCTGCATGCTGAGCGCCTTGGCCGCGCCTTCCACCACGCAGGTCAGCGGATTGTCCACGAGGTAGGCGGGGATGCCGAGGGTTTTGGTCAGCAGTTTGTCCACGCCGCGCAGGAGGGCGCCGCCGCCGCAGATGGCCACGCCGCGGTCAATGATGTCCGAGACGAGTTCAGGCGGGGTCTTTTCGAGCACGCGGCGGCAGGTCTCGGTGATGCGCTTGAGGGGGTCCTGCAAGGCTTCCACGATCTCACCCGTTGTGAGGGTGACCGGACGCGGCAAGCCGGTGACCTGGTCCTGTCCCTGCACTTCCATGCTCAGTTCGTTGTCCTGCGGGACGGCCGCACCAATCTTGATCTTGAGCTGCTCCGCGGTCGGCTGGCCGATCACCACGCCGTACTTGCGGCGGACGTAGGTGATGATGGCCTCGTCGAGGTCGAGACCGCCGGAACGCAAGGTCTCCGCGGAAACGATGCTGTACATGGCGAGTACGGCCGCTTCGGTGCATCCGCCGCCAAGGCAGATGACCATGTTGCCGGAAGGCGAACCGATCGGGAGGTCGATGCCAAGCGCGGCGGCCAGCGATTGCTGGATGAGTCCAGCCTCGCGACTACCCGCCTCCATCACAGCTTCGTAGACGGCGCGGCGTTCCACGCTGGTGACGCCATACGGGACGGTGATCATCACCTGTGGTCGGAAGAAACGCAATGAACCACTTACCCGCTGGAGCAGGTAGGCAAGCAGAGTTTGGGTGATCTCGTAATCGGCGATCACACCGTTTTGGAGAGGGCGTGCCACTTCGATGGAATCAGGGACACGGCCCGCCATGTCGCGTGCCTGATGTCCGACAGCGACCATCTTCTCCACCATCTTCTTATTATCGATCTCGATGGCGACGACAGTCGGCTCTTCCATCAACACTTGATTGCCGTCGGCGACCCGTGTGTAGAAGGTGCCAAGGTCGATGCCGAGGGCTTTCGAAAGGACAGCCACGAGTTAGTTTTCTCCAGACATGTTCGAGCGGCTGCCTTTGCGGAAACGCTTGACTGCGTCGAGGCGCAGGTTGGAGCGGCGCAGGGCAGCTTCGATGGCGAGGTAAGCGTCGCTGTCGGCAGGAACACCCTTGGCGAGCATTTCCTGGGCGCGTTCGCGGGCCTGTTCGGCGCGGGTTTCGTCGATCTCTTCGATGTTCTCGGCCGCGTCGGCCAGCACGGTGACGATCTGCGGCTGGACCTCAGCGACTCCGCCCGCGACGGCGAATACCTCTTCCTTACCCTGCTGGCGGACTTTGATGAATCCGTATTTCAGGGTGGTAAGCAGAGGCGCGTGGTGCGGAAGGATGCCCATCTCGCCCGCCGAACCCGGCAGGACGACGATGTCGACATCGCCTTCGAACACCATGCGGTCTTGCGAAACGATTTCACAACGAATGGTCATAGGTTCTCCAGTGTCAGG
>CAYNQA010000426.1:0-2237 GCA_964399225.1 uncultured Anaerolineaceae bacterium | reverse complement strand
CACAACCACCATCGTTTCCTTCTCCACCGAGCCGCTCTACCGTGACGACTTCGGTCCCTTCACGCCGGGCTTTGTCATCGTTCCCTACGGCGATGCAGACGCCCTTCAAAAGGCCATCACACCGAATACCGCCGCTGTGATGCTCGAGCCGATCCAGGGTGAAGCCGGCGTTATTATCCCGCCCAAGGGATACCTCAAACAGGTTGCAGAGACATGCAAGAAGAATAATGTTCTTTTCATCGCGGATGAGATTCAAACGGGTCTGGGCCGGACGGGAAAGCTGTTCGCCAGCCATCATGAGGATCTCCGCCCCGACGTGGTCATCGTTGGCAAGGCCCTCTCGGGCGGCTTTTATCCCATCTCCGCCGTCCTCGCCGACAAGCCCATTCTCGGTCTGTTCACACCGGGCGAACACGGCTCCACGTTTGGCGGTAACCCGCTTGCGGCGGCCATTGCGCGCGCTTCGTTGCGCGTGATCCGCGAGGAGAAACTCGCCGAGCGTGCAAATGAACTCGGTAACTACTTTGTGGAGCAGTTGGCCGAGATCCCCAGCCCGCACATCAAGGAAGTGCGCGGACGCGGACTCTTGATCGGCGTTGAGTTGAAACCCGAGGCGGGCGGCGCGCGTCGCTTCTGCGAGGCCTTGAAAGCGAAGGGCATCCTCGCCAAGGAAACGCACGACAACGTCATCCGCTTTGCGCCGCCGTTGGTGATCGACAAGGCAACCATTGACTGGGCGCTCCCTTCCATTCGTGACGTGTTGAATATGGCGTAATTTCGAGAAACCAGGTTTTTTGAAACCTGGTTTCTTTTGCATGGAGGCACCATGAACATTTGTATTCCAAAAGAAAGAAGACCGTTCGAGTATCGCGTGGGCTTGTCACCCGCCGGGGCGGAGATTCTGACCCAATTGGGGCACCAGGTTTACGTCGAGCATGATGCGGGGGTGGGCGGCGGGTTCCGCGACAATGAGTATGAAAAGGCCGGCGCGCGCATCGTCTATTCTGGCGAAGAGGCTTATGGCCGCGCTGACCTGTTGCTCAAGATCGCGCGTCCGCTCAAGGAGGAACTGGAGTGGCTCCGTCCCGGTTGCACGATGATGGGGTTCCTGCACCTCGCCTCGGCCCGCAAAGACAAACTGGATGTGCTGCTCGAAAAGAACGTAACTTCGATCGCGTACGAGCAGATCCGAAACGCAGATGGCTCGCACCCGGTCCTGCGCACGTTCAGCCAGATGTGCGGCTCGATGGCAGCGCAGATCGCGGCGCGCTATCTGCAGAACAACTGGGGCGGCAAGGGTATTTTGCTTGGCGGTGTGCCGGGCGTACCACCTGCCGAAGTGGCGATCCTCGGCGCGGGGACAGTGGGCACCTATGCGGCCCAGGCTTTCCGCGGTTTGGGCGCGCACCTGATCGTCCTCGATAGCGACTTGACCGCCCTCCAGCACCTGACCGATCGCATGCCCGGCATCTCCACCATGATCGCCACGCGCCGCAATATCGAGCGGGTGGCCTCCTTTGTGGATGTGCTCGTTGGTGCGGTGTTGGTGCCCGGCGAACGCACACCCATGCTCGTAACACGTGATATGGTTCGGTTAATGAAGCACCGCTCTGTCATCATTGACATTGACATTGATGAAGGCGGCTCGGTGGAAACAGCCCGCCCGACCCTGCACGACAACCCGACCTACATTGAAGAGAATGTGATCCATTACTGCGTGCCGAACATTCCCGGTGTGGCCGGGCGCACAGCCACGCATGCCTTCATCAATGCCGCCATGCCGTTCGTGATCGAGGTCGCACAAAAGGGATCGACGGAGGCCATCGAGCACAATCCAGCCATTGAACATGCGGTCAACACCCACGCCGGTAAGATGTTCCATCTCAGCCGCCTGACCGTGAACAAGGAAGCCGAAGATGGAAACGACTAGCATTTATCAATCCCGCGTCACGACTGCGGCAGAGGCGGTCAAGCATATTCAATCTGGGCAGCGTCTCTTCCTGACCGGTAACGTCTCTGTGCCGCAGAAGGTACTTGCGGCACTTGTGGAACGCGCCCCGCAATTAAGCAACATCGAGATCTGTCAGGTGCTCACTGTTGGTTCGGCAGATTACGTCAGCCCGGCCATGGAAGGCCACCTGCGCGTGAACACCATGTTCATCAGCGCCAATATCCGCAAAGCCATTCAGGAAGGCCGCGGTGATTTTACGCCAGTCTTTCTGTCTGAGTTTCCGCTG
>CAYNQA010000425.1:0-2243 GCA_964399225.1 uncultured Anaerolineaceae bacterium | reverse complement strand
AATGTCGAAAGTAACACGCGGATTAAAGCGGATCGGGAACGGGATCTGGGCGGCGATTCTCTACATCTGGAATCGTCCCATTATCATCATCGCCCTCCTATTGGTGGCGGCGTATTTTCTCTTCAATGAGATCATCGCGCAGTCGTTCCGCCAATACACAAACTGCAATTACCTGATCGTCACCCGCCTCGGCATGGACCCACTGTTCTGCAACGGGCATGTCGTCACAGCGATGGGGATTCCGATCCTCACCATCCCCGGCCTGCGAGACGTCATGGACCCGCCGCTCGAACTGGCCCGCACCGGCGCGGCCTGGGGTGTGCTCGTTTTTCTGGCCTTCATCAGCCTATTCCTCACGATCCTGGTCAACAACTTCAAGGCCGTCGTGCGCATCCTGACCTTCCAGCGCGAGGAATGGTCACGCCTGCTGGCAGGTGTACGCGTCTGGTTGTTGATCTTCGTAATCGCGTGTTCCATCTTTTACTTCAGCGTGATCCGCTAGCGCAGTTGTTTACGCCGGCGCAGACAGGAAATCTGCGCCGGCGTAAACGGTAAGACTCAATTGCACGCGGGGGAATCGATCGGGCATTGCCTTCATCCTGTTTTCCATCTACAATGAACCCATCCCAAATCCTCAAGGAGGTTCGCTGATGAGACCCGTGTACGCAATCTCAGGCGGGGTTTCCAAGTTCGCCAAAGCCCGCCCCGACAAGACCTTCCAGGCCATCATCAAGGAGGCGTACGATTACGCCATCGCTGATATTGGGCTGGACTTCCCGACCTTCACAAAAATCGTGGATGGTTCGGTGGCCTCGTACTTTTCGGATCACTTCACCCGACAGCTGATGGCTGGCATCATGGCGCAAGACTACCTCGGTCTTTGCCCCAAGCCTGGTCACCGCGTGGAGGGTGGCGGCGCAACGGGCGGTCTGTGCTTCCAGGAAGCATGGAAGTCCGTCGCCAGCGGTCACATGGATGTGTGCGTAGCCTACGGGTTCGAGACCATGTCCCATGTGGAAACCTGGAAAGGAAATGAATTCATAGCGCTTGCCTCCGACGTGTCGTTCGACTATCCCGTCGGAGGTTTTTATTCGGGCTACTACGCCATGATGGTGACGCGCCACATGAAAGAGTTCGGCACCACCGTCGAGCAGATGGCGCACGTCAGCGTGAAGAATTACAACAACGCGCTCTACAACCCGTACGCGCAGAAGAGTCAACGCATTGGCATTCAGGATGTGCGCAACTCGCCGATGGTGGCCTGGCCGCTCACCCGCCTCGACATCTGCGTGATGTCCGACGGCGCCGCCGCGACCATTTTCGTTTCGGAAGAAGGACTCAAAAAACTGGAGGCCGCGGGCGCGAAGATTCCACGTCCGCTCGTGAAGGTGACAGGCATTGGCCGCGGCACCGACATGATGCGCATGGCTGACCGTCCGCACGTGGACTATGACTACTTCATGGAAAACTACGCCACCGAGCAGGAAAAATCCTCGGATGATACGAAGGCGTATTACAAGAAACTTTGGGAACACGGCACGCGCTACCCGGGCGTCCACTCGTTCCGCGCGGGACGGGCGGCGGGTAACATGGCCTGGAAACACGCGGGCATCAAAGATCCGCTCAACGAACTGGACTTCATCGAACTGCACGACGCGTACACCTCGTCCGAGATCCAGACCTATGAGGACCTCGGTCTCTGCCGCTACGGCGAGGGCGGACCGTTCGCAGAATCGGGCAAGGCGTTCCTGCCGAACATTGATTACGGCTTGAAGTTGAAAGAGAAGCCCGTCTGCGCGGTGAATCCCTCGGGCGGACTGATCGCCTGCGGACATCCCGTCGGCGCGACGGGGCTGATGCAAGGCGTCTTTGCGATCTGGCAGCTCCAGGGGACGATCAAGAAACATTTTGGCAAAGACCAGCTTCAGGTCAAGGATGCGAAGCGGGGCGCGATCCACAGTCACGCCGGGACGGGGACGTACGTCTCGGTGTCGGTGTTGGAGCGCGAGAATTAAAGGATTTCACCACGGAGCGCACAGAGTCCACAGAGACTTTAAAAAGCTTTTCTCTGTGATCTCTGTGGTGAAGGAATTTAGGAGATAACCATGGCAAAGTTACCCACTCAACGTGAAGAAACCCTCGGCGGGTTCGTTGTGCACGGCATCCCGTTCCCCGTCAGCACGGATGAAGAGTCGCTGGCGTTCCTCAAGAAGATGGCGCCGATCCAGATCGAGCAGGAATAT
>CAYNQA010000424.1:0-2245 GCA_964399225.1 uncultured Anaerolineaceae bacterium | reverse complement strand
CATGCGATACTTGGCGTTATCCTCGTCGCGCAGCATGTGCATGAACGCGGAGTTGTAGACGCGGTGCATGCCCAGCGTGCGGACGAAATATCCCTCCATCAGCCAGAACGCTTCGGCCAGTAGTAACGTATCGGGGACTTCCGTCGCGACGCGATCCACCACCTCGCGCCAGAACTCCTCGGGCATGGCCGCTTCAAAATCTGACCTTGTAAGGCCGCGCTCCGCCCTCGAGGGGATCGCGCCGCCCGCGCCTGGTTCGGGGAACCACAGCCGCTGGATGTGCTTCTTCGCCAGCGTCATGGCCGCGTCAAAGCGGATAATGGGGAAGTTGCGCGCTACGTGCAGGATGGTCTGGATGACGGCCTCGCGCACTTCGGCTTTGAGATAGTTCAGTTGCGCCGTATCATTCCACGGGAAGGACGTGCCGTCGTTGCCGTGGTAAATGTAGCGCACGTCGCCTGTTGTGCGGTCGAAGCGCTTGAAGACGACTGACGCGTCGGAATGGTTGTAGTAATGGTCTTCGAGAATCACGCCGACGTTCGGGTGATCCATCAGGTTTTCGGAGTCGAATGTATAGGAAGGATATGGCGGTAGGTCGAGCGAGAGGAACCAATCGGGATGTTCGACGACCCAGTTCGAGTCAATGCCCATGTGGTTGGGAACCATGTCCGCGGAGAGACGAATGCCGCGCTGCCATGCCCGCCACCGCAGATTCTCCAACGCCCCCCAGCCGCCCAAGTCATCGGCAATGTCATACGCCTTGAGCGAGTACGCCGAAGCGACCGCGTCGGGCTGTCCCATCTTTTGCTTGATCCGTTTGCTGGCTTCACTGCGCTCCCACAGACCGATGAGCCACAGACCCGTGAAGCCGCGCTTGGCGAGGGTGTCGAGTTCCTCGTCAGGGACTTGGTCGAGAGACGAAATATTCCGCTGATATTTTTTGCTCAACTGGTCGAGCCAGACATAGGCGTTCTTGGCGATCAATACCAGCCGCGGCATCCACTCTTTGTCGGGACTGTAGCGCTCGTATTCGGGGTAGCCCGCGTAGGTTGGGACTTCCGCGGAGGGCTGGAACTCGGAATGTCCCTGCGTGCGGATGACGTCCTCGCGCACAAAGTCCATGGCGCGCAAGAGGCGCGTCACGAACGCTTCGCCGAGCACGGTCCCCCACCGTTGAATAATGTATTCAAGTTGACCTTCGAGAGAGTACGGCGAAGCCAATGCCGGGGCACGCAACATATCAATCAACGACTCGCCCTGCCCTTCGACCTGTGACCTTTGACCAAAATACTCCCCCAACCCCTCGATCATTTTCTCGTAAGCGGTTAGCTCGAGCGGCTTGTCATCGAAGAGTTCCACCAATGGCTGCGCAGCAGGGTTGGCATTATGGATGTTAACCAAAAGAAGCTCTTCCAGCGAAGCCCTCACTCCCAACCCATCTCCTGTGGGAAGAGGCGAAACCAGATATTCTTCCGGCTTTTGTTTCTCTTCGTAGATCGGCTTGGTGGGAAAGGCGGAGACAAACGTCAACTGCGTGTCACGCACGCGAGGCGCACCCAGTTTCCCGTCCAGGAAAGAGGCGGCGGAAGCCATTTGGGCCGGAGGCGCATTGCGAGTCAACACGATGCGCAGGGCTTCGTCGATCAGGCCCAGCGCGTACAGGTCGCCGGCCGAAACGTTCATCTGTGCGGCAACAGTTCGCGCGGAGGCGATGTCGAAAAAGCGCAGGCTTTCCAGTGAAAATCGGTTGCGGGCGTGGCGGGAAAGGTGACGTGTGTCCATGACCTAATAATACCGCAAAGCAAGTGGCCGGGGGTTTTCGGTTATACTTTGCAGGCCCATGCCAGCTTTTTCCGACACCTTCGTGGTCTTTATTGCAATGCTTCTTGAGGCGGCCGCCTATCTGGCGGTTATGATCGGAGCCGTGCGTCGCCGTAGCGGGCAGGAATTGACTGCCGCCCTGCTGACCGCATTTTCGTTCGTGGCGCTGGTCTTGCTGGCGGCAGAAGCTGCCTGGCGCATGGGTTGGCTGGCAGTGGATGAGCGGGGATTGCAAAGCTTGCAAGTTTTCGGCACATTCTTTCTCGGACTTTTATTGATCACGATCGTGCGTGCGTTCGTGCGCCGCGAGAGTTGGTCGTGGCTGGTCTTTGGCGTGCTCTGGGCGGTCGGCCTGGTGGCGATCGACTCGAACATGCTCGAACTGCCCGATGGTCTCTGGACGAACGGCGAAGTGATGCTGCCG
>CAYNQA010000423.1:0-2276 GCA_964399225.1 uncultured Anaerolineaceae bacterium | reverse complement strand
CAACGCCGCGGAGTTCGGCATCACCCTGCACGGCATGGACAGTCCGCACCGCGGCATCGTCCACGTGATCGGACCCGAGCTCGGACGCACCCAGCCAGGCATGACCATCGTCTGCGGCGACAGTCACACCGCCACGCACGGCGCGTTTGGCGCGCTGGCCTTCGGCATCGGCACATCGGAAGTGGAACACGTGCTCGCCACGCAATGTCTCCTGCAGAAAAAGCCCAAGACCTGCGAAGTCCGCATCGACGGGACGCTCGCGGCGGGCGTCTCGGCCAAGGACATCATCCTCGCCCTGATCGCCCGCATCGGCGTCGGCGGCGGGACGGGGCACGTCTTCGAGTACACGGGTTCCGCCATCCGCGCCCTGACGATGGAACAGCGCATGACCGTCTGCAACATGTCCATCGAGGGCGGCGCGCGCGCGGGCATGATCGCTCCCGACGACGCGACCTTCGAATATCTGGCGGGACGCGAGTTCGCCCCGCGCGGCGCGGACTGGGACGCGGCTCTCGCCAAGTGGCGTTCCCTCCCCTCCGACGCGGGCGCGACCTACGACAAGTCCATCACGCTCGACGCCTCCGCGCTGGAACCGATGATCACCTACGGCACCAATCCTGGCATGGGCATGCGCATTACCGACCGCATCCCCACCGCCGAATCGTTCGGCGACGCCTCGCAAAAAGCCGCCTTCGAAAAAGCCATGACCTACATGGGACTCCAACCTGGCCAGTCCCTGCTCGGCCAAAACGTGGACGTGGTCTTCATTGGCAGTTGCACCAACTCGCGCATCTCCGACCTGCGCCTGGCCGCGTCGATGTTGAAGGGACGCAAGGTCGCCGCGAAGACGCGCGTCATGGTCGTCCCTGGCTCGCAGGAAGTCAAGAAACAAGCCGAGCAGGAAGGTCTCGACACCATATTTAAAGAAGCAGGCGCGGAGTGGAGAGAAGCGGGCTGTTCACTCTGTATCGCCATGAACGGTGACGAAGTACCTGTTGGTCAATATGCCGTTTCCACAAGCAATCGCAATTTTGAAGGACGACAAGGCAAGGGTTCCCGCACATTTTTGGCCAGCCCCATGACTGCCGCTGCGACTGCGATCAACGGAAAGGTCACAGACCCAAGGACGATGTTGTAGTTACTAGTGGTGGTCGAGTAGCCCCGTGCTCGTCGGGGCGTATCGAGACTACACGGACAATTTCATATTTACCACTCTTTGCTGGTTTCGATACGCCCTTCGCAAAAAGCGCTCACATCGTCCCGAGGCCCTTCGGGAGGGCTACTCGACCAGCGAATCAAACAGTAATCGTAAATCCAAAATCGGAAATCCAAATGCCTCAATTCACCACCCTCACCTCTCGAGCACTGCTCATTCCCGCCAACGATATCGACACCGACCAAATCATCCCTGCCAAATTCCTCAAAGTCACCGACAAGAACGGTCTCGCCGACGCGCTGTTCTTCAACTGGCGCTACAACGACGACGGCACGCCCAAGGCGGACTTCATTCTCAACCAACCCGCTTCGAGCGGCGCGCAAATCCTGTTGGCAGGCGACAACTTCGGGTGCGGGTCGAGCCGTGAACACGCGCCCTGGGCGCTGACCTCCTACGGATTCCGCGCGGTCATCTCCACCTCCTTCGCCGACATCTTCCGCAACAACGCCCTCAAGAACGGCCTCATCCCCATCATCGTGGACGAAGCGACTCACAAAATGTTGTTCGACCTGCTCGCCGAAGTCCCCACCACCGAGTTCACCGTCGATCTCGCCGCGCAAACCCTCGTCACTCCGCACGGCTCCTTCCCCTTCCCCATCGACCCCTTCAACAAAACCTGCCTCCTCAACGGCGTGGACGAGCTGGGCTACATCATGGGATTTGAGAAAGAGATCGCGGCATTTGAAAATCGGTAGGTTGGTAAATCAGTAAATTGGGAAATCAATTCCCAATGTCCCAATTTACCAATCCCCAATTTACCAACGTCCCAAGAGGCCAATATGCGCCAAATCCAGATCTACGACACCACCCTCCGCGATGGAACGCAATCCGAAGGCTTCACGCTCTCGGCCAACGACAAGATCCGCGTGGCGCAAAAACTCGACTCGTTCGGCGTGGCCTTCATCGAGGGCGGCTGGCCTGGCTCGAATCCAAAAGACGTCGAATTCTTCGAGCGCGCCCGCGACCTCGAGTGGAAGCATTCGCTCATCACCGCGTTCGGCGCCACCTGCCGCGTCAAAGGCGGACCCGAAGACGACGCCAACATCAAAGCCCTGCTCGA
>CAYNQA010000422.1:0-2284 GCA_964399225.1 uncultured Anaerolineaceae bacterium | reverse complement strand
TTCAACAATGCCTGTCGGCTGTTGCGCAGGCGGTCGGAGATGATCTCGGTGACGCGCAGCATGATCTTCAACCCAGAGTCCGGGTTTGCCTCGAGCACCTTCATGAACTTCTCGGCCGGGATGGCCACCAGCATGCTGTCTTCTTCACAGAAGGCTGAGGCGGTGTAGTGATTCGGCGAGACCACGCCCGACCACCCGAGGGTCTGATGCGGGCGGGCAACGATGCTCACGGTCACGGCTTCGGGGCGGGAGGTCAGCTTCACGCGCAGGGCAATGCTTCCCTTCACCAGCAGGTGAAGTTTATCGGCGCGTTCCCCCTCGCGAAAAACATATCCATCTTTTGCAACGAAGACCTCCTCACTGATCTCCGCCACTTGCTTGAGAACGTCTGCGGGAATGTTACGGAACAGTTCGAACTCGGCCAGCGATTCTTGGGTGATCATGGTGCCCTCCGGGGTGGGGTAAAATTACTGAAGATATTTTAGCATGGGAAGTGAAAATGACCATCACGACAAATGTCACCCGATTGCTCGACTCGAAGAAGATCCCCTACACCGCCTACGAGACCCCCGCTGAAAAACTTGGTGCGATCGAAACGGCTCGTATCTTAAACATCGACCCGGTTGCCGTCTTCAAGACGATCGTTGTCACACGCGAAAAGAAGAAACCTCTGCTCGTGGTCGTTCCGGGCACCTCCGAAGTGGATCTGAAGTTGCTTGCCGCCGCCATCGGGGAAAAGAAGGTGTACCTGCCCACCGAGCGCGAAGCCGAGCAGATGACCGGCCTGCAGGCCGGGGGCATCTCGCCGCTGGCTCTGATCAACAAGGGGTTTCAAGTGGTCATTGATTCCTCGGCACAAGCGCTGGGCGAGATCCATGTCTCTGGCGGCCAGCGCGGATTGAACATCAAGCTTCCCGCGGATGCGTTGGCGAAACTCGTCAATGCCCGCTTTGCGCCGGTCAGCCGGCTTGCATCTGCGTAAGAAATAACTCATCCCACGCAAGGAGGATGCCTTCTCACTCCTCAGTAGGTTATCAGAATAGTGACCGGGGGTTATTATTTTGGGGCGATAGCGAAAGCGACCGCATGGCGGGAACATTCGCAAAATGCGGCACGTCAAAGAAATAACCCAACAAAACAGTAACCAGGATGCATCGCATCCGGAAGGAGGGCCTATGAATTGATTTGACCTGCGAAGCACAGCGGGACGCCGCCTGCTGTTCTTCATCCCTGCCGCATTCTGAATCACGATCAAATCAAAAGGAGAAGAAAATGTTCACCCTACGCAAGGTTTTCAACCTGGGCGCTCTGTTCATGCTGCTGTTCGTCGCCGCCTGTGCCCCGGCGGCTCCCGCCGCCACGGAACCTGCAGGTAATAGCGGAACCGTGGAAGAATATGCCGCCACCGAAGCGCCTGCTGCCGAAGAGCCGCTATATGCTGCGGCTCCTGCCAATCAGTCCCACTACTTCCCAACCGCCATGCCCCCATCGGGGCAGGATCCATACGATATGTTCTTTGAGGATTACGGGGTCAATCCATCCATCGACACCGAAGACGACAACCTGTCCACTTTCGCCCTCGACGTGGACACCGGCTCCTACACCGTCGCGCGCAGCTATCTGCAGGATGGCAACATGCCGCCGTCCGATGCGATCCGCGTGGAGGAGTTTGTCAACTACTTCGATCAAGATTACGCCAACCCTTCTGAGCATCAAGCCTTCAACATCTCCGTGGATGGCGGTCCCTCCCCCTTCACGCTCACCGAGCGCTACGACATGCTGCGCGTCGGCATACAAGGCTATCAGGTGCCCGAGTGGGAACGCAAGGATGCCTCGCTCGTCTTCGTGATCGATGTCTCCGGTTCCATGTCCATGGATAACCGCCTCGGCCTCGTAAAACGCTCGCTCGAATTGCTGGTGGAGCAGATGCGCTCGACCGACCAGGTCGCCATCGTTGTCTACGGCACAGACGCCCGCGTCGTTCTGGACCCGACTCCGGGTTCGGCCAAGGGACGCATCCTCTCCGCCATTTACAGCCTCGAGCCGGAAGGCTCCACCAACGCCGAAGCCGGACTGCGCCTTGGCTACCGCGTGGCGTTGAAGAATTACCTGGCCGGGGGAATCAATCGCCTCATCCTATGCTCCGACGGTGTTGCCAACGTTGGCCAGACCGAAGCGGACGCCATCCTTGACGAAGTGCACGGCTATGTGGAGGAGGGCGTCACGCTCACCACCATCGGTTTCGGCATGGACAATTACAACGACACCCTCATGGAGCAACTCG
>CAYNQA010000421.1:0-2290 GCA_964399225.1 uncultured Anaerolineaceae bacterium | reverse complement strand
TCACGATCATCCCCGTCATCAACAAAATTGACCTGCCCTCCGCGCGTCCCGACGAAGTGGCCGAAGACGTGGGATCCCTCCTGGGCGTCGCGCCCGAAGCGGTGCTGCGCGTCTCCGCCAAAGAGGGACTGAACGTCGAGGCGATCCTCGAGGCCATCGTCACACGCGTCCCGCCGCCGAAGGATGCCGACGAGGCTCCCCTGCGCGCGCTGGTCTTCGATTCGCATTACGACTCGTACAAGGGCGTGATCGCCTACGTGCGCGTGTTCGAAGGTTCGTTCAAACATACCGACGTTCTTCATCTCTTCGCCACCGGCGCAGACATGAAGCCGGTCGAGATCGGCATCTTTGCCCCGGGCATGAAACCCGTGAACAGCATCGGCTCGGGAGAAGTGGGCTACATCGCAACGGGCTTCAAAACCGTCCACGAGTGCCGCGTGGGTGACACGATCACCCGCACTTCGGCTCCCGCCGCGGAACCGCTACCGGGTTACCGCACCCCCAAACCGATGGTCTTCGCCGGCATCTATCCGGTCGACGCGGACGATCACGCCGACCTGCGCGAGTCGCTGGAGAAACTGCAGCTCAACGATGCCGCACTGACCTACCAGCCCGAAACTTCGCAGGCGCTGGGATTTGGTTTCCGCGCGGGCTTCCTCGGTCTCTTCCACATGGAGATCATTCAAGAGCGCATCGAACGCGAATACAACCTCGATTGTCTCTTCACCGCGCCGTCGGTGGAATACGAAGTCGTTTTGCATGACGGCACGACCGTCCCCGTGGACTCGCCTGCCGCCCTGCCCGACGAAGGCACGATCCTCGAGGTCCGCGAACCGTGGATGAACATCGAGATCATCACCCCCACCGATTATTACGGCCCGATCATGGACCTGGTGACGAAGCGGCGCGGCATCTTCAAACAGCAGGAATATCCCGCCCCGCACCGCGTCCAGCTTGATTTTGAAATTCCCCTCTCCGAGATCATCGTGGACTTCTTCGACCAGTTGAAGTCGCGCACCAAAGGGTACGCCTCGCTCGATTATCAGTTCCTTGAGTATCGTCCCGACAAATTGCAAAAGCTGGAGATCCTCGTCAACGGCGACACGGTCGATGCGCTTGCAGCCATCGTGCATGAGCGCGACGCGTATCACAAGGGTCAGCGGCTGATCACCAAGTTGAAAGACCTCATCCCGCGCCAACTTTACGATGTGGCCGTCCAGGCCTCCGCGGGCGGACGCATCATCTCGCGCGCCAACGTGAAGGCCACCCGCAAAGACGTTCTCGCCAAATGCTACGGCGGCGACATCACCCGCAAGAAGAAACTGCTCGAGAAACAAAAGAAGGGCAAACGACGTTTGAAGATGGTCGGAAACGTCGAGATTCCCCAGGAAGCTTTCATGGCCGTCCTGCAATTGGGCGACGAATAGCATCACAGGGGTCGGATCCTCCGACCCTTTTTATTTGATGATTTTTTGGGGCGGGGAAACCCGTCCCTGCCAAAACCATGATGAAAAAAATCCCCCGCTGGCTCCCCGGCGCGTTGATCAGCATTGCGTTGATCGCGGCCATCCTCTATTTTGTTGATCTCGGCGACATGGTCAATGCCGTGCGTCAGGCAAACTTCGGCCTGTTGGCCATTTCATTCTCCCTGGCGTTCGCGTGGATGGCTCTGCGCGCCAAGGTCTGGCAGACGCTTCTTCGCGACCGGCCGACTTTTCTGGATACACTCTTCACCGTGGGGGAAGGTTACCTGCTTAACGCACTCCTGCCCTTCCGTCTGGGAGAGCTGGGACGCGCCTTCCTGATCAGCCGCAAATCGAAGATCCAATTCGTCGAAGTCCTGCCGACCATCGTCATCGAGCGCGTCGTGGACCTGGGCATCACGGCCGCCATCCTGCTCGCGTCCCTGCCGTTCGTGGTCGGCGCACAAGGCGCCGAGCGGATCGGCTATATCGTCGGCGGCATCGTTCTCTTCGGTCTCGTGATGATGTACGTGCTGGCTCACAACAACCAATGGGCGTTGGATCTCTTCCACAAACTGAGCGCACGTTGGCCGTCGCTGCAAAAATTCGGCGGCGGATTCCTTGAATCATTTTTTGCCGGTCTGGGCGTGCTCACCGATAGCTGGCTCTTTGTCCGCTTCCTCTTTTGGATGATCCTCAATTGGGGCATTGCGGTCGCTGCGTACTACCTGATGATCCGCGCCTACTTCCCCGATGCACAATTCATCTGGACCTTCTTCGCCCTCGGTGCGATCGCATTCGGCGGGGCGATTCCCGCCCTGCCCGGT
>CAYNQA010000420.1:0-2303 GCA_964399225.1 uncultured Anaerolineaceae bacterium | reverse complement strand
GAATTAGACCCGCAAGCCATTATCGAGTTGACTGGCGACAAACTGCGTGAAGTGCTTCACACCGAGGATCTGGGCATTCGCTTGTACGACACCCAAAACAATCTCATTCATTACGTGTACGAATACATTCAGGGTGAACGCCGCAAGTACCCCTCCCAACCGCCTAGAAAAGGCGGCACATTTGAAAGAATCTCAAAAACCCGCCAACCCTTTGTGCGCAACACCCTCGCCGAGCGCGAAGCGCTGGGGTTGAATCTCTTGCCGGGCACCGAAGCCGCCAAATCCAGCGTCAATGTGCCCATCATCGGCAGTGACCGCGTGATCGGCGTCATCATCGTACAGAGCCACGAAAGAGAATACGCCTTCAGCGAGGCGCAGGTGCGCCTGCTGCAGACTGTGGCGGCAAGCATGGGTGTATCGCTCGAAAATGCGCGACTCTTCGACGAAACCCAGCGCTTGCTCAAAGAAACGGAAGCCCGCGCCGCCGAAATGGGCGCGATCAGCACGGTCACCCAGGCGCTGGTGGCAGAGACCGAGCTGGAGAATATGATCCAGTTGATCGGGCGCCAGACCCAGTCCATTTTCGATGCGGACATTGTTTACCTTGCCCTGCTCGACCCCAAGTCAAAGCTTATCCACTTCCCGTATCAAGTCGGCGAGTCCTTTACCACACTAAAACTTGGCGAGGGCCTCACCAGCCGCATCATCCTGAGCGGCGAACCGCTGCTGATCAATAAAGATCTCGAACAACGCCAACGCGAGATCGGCGTGGCGCGGGTAGGCAAAGATGCGCTTTCGTACCTGGGCGTGCCCATCAAATCGGGACGAGAGACGATCGGTGTCTTGAGCGTGCAAAGCACCACATCGGAAGGCGTCTTTGGCGCCGATTCCCTGCGGCTCCTGACCACCATTGCCGCCAACGCCGGGTCGGCTATCCACACCGCGCAATTGCACGCCGAAACTCTGCGCAATGCAAACCAGATGGCCACCATCGCAAACGTGGGCCGCGAACTTTCCTCCACGCTGGAACTGCAAAAAGTGATTCGCACCGTGGTGGAAAGTGTGCATGGCCTCTTCAACGCGCGCGACACCATCCTGCGGCTTCTGGATGAAGACGGCAAGTCGCTCCGCACCGCGCTCGCTCTTGGACTCTATGCGGATGAAAACGTCGCAGACGTCCTCACGCTGGGTGAGGGCATCACGGGCAGTATCGCCATCTCTGGCGTCGCGGAAGTGGTGGACGATGTGGAAAGCGATCCGCGCGGCATCCACGTAGCCGGCACCCCCGACCAGGAAGAGATCCCCGAGACCATGATGGTCGCTCCGCTGATCGCCAACAACCGCACCATCGGCGTGATCTCTGTCTACAAAGACCGCACTGCCGGCGCCTTCTCGCCCGTGGACCTCGACTTCCTGGTTGGCCTGGGGCGTCAGGCCGCCATTGCGATCGAGAACTCGCGCCTCTTCGATGAAACCCTCTCCGCACGCGCCGCGGCCGAGCAAGCCAACCAGGCAAAAAGCGCCTTCCTTGCCAACATGAGTCACGAGCTGCGCACGCCGCTCAACGCCATCATCGGTTTCACGCGTATCGTCCGCCGCAAAGCAGAGGGTTCGCTCCCTGAAAAGCAGGTGGACAACCTCGACAAGGTGCTTGTCAGTGCGGAACACCTGCTCAACCTGATCAACACCGTCCTCGACATTGCCAAGATCGAAGCCGGCCGCATGGACGTACTTGCTTCCAACTTCAATGTCAGCGCATTGGCAGATCTGTGTGCCAATACCGCCACGCCTCTGCTCAAACCCAACGTGCGCCTCGAAAAACAGGTCGAGGAATCACTCACCTTTATCTACTCCGATCAGGACAAGATCAAGCAGATCATCCTCAACCTGTTGAGCAATGCCGCCAAGTTCACGCACGAGGGAGCGATCACCCTGCGCATGCATCGCTCCGAATCCAACCTCGTTGTCAACGTGACCGACACCGGCATTGGCATCAGCGAAGAAGCGCTCAGCCGCATCTTCGATGAATTCCAACAAGCCGATACCAGCACCACCCGCCAATACGGCGGCACCGGGCTGGGACTTTCCATCAGCCGTAACCTGGCGCGCCTGCTCGGGGGCGACCTGACCGCAACCAGTCAAGTGGGAAGCGGGTCCACGTTCACCCTGACCATTCCTGTGCAGTATGAGATGCGCTCCGCGAAGCTGCAAAAGTCCGAACCCGAAACAGCCACGCCGGCGACTAAATCTCCAGCGGAACAGCTGTCGAAAAAGGTCGTGCTCGTCATTGACGACGATCCCGA
>CAYNQA010000419.1:0-2311 GCA_964399225.1 uncultured Anaerolineaceae bacterium | reverse complement strand
GAGGCGCTTGCCACAGAAGGACAGGGAGAACCGATCCTGCTCTTTGCCGCGCACCCGGAGTTTAACCACGGCATCGTTGGCCTTGCCGCCTCACGTCTCCTCGACAAGTATTATCGGCCCTCCATCGTATGTCATTCCGATGAAAAAGAAACGCGCTGTTCCTGTCGTTCGATCCCCGAATTCAATATCACCGCCGCGCTCGACCAATGCTCCGACCTGCTTGTCCGTCACGGAGGGCATCGTGCAGCCGCGGGATTTACCGTCCGCAACGAAAACCTGGCCGAACTGGTGTCTCGCCTGCGGTCTATTGCCACACAAGAACTACAAGGGATCGATCTCCGATACACCCTAAGTGCCGACATGCAAGTCTCACTGGCCGACCTGAGCTACGACCTGTTGCGGCAGTTGGAGCGCTTGCAACCCACCGGCTATGGCAACCCGGAAGCGGTGTTCGTAGCACGCAAGGTTAAAATTCAATCGAAACGAACGGTCGGAGCGGAAAGCAGCCATCTGAAGCTGACACTCACGGACGGCCGCGTTACGATAGATGCGATCGCCTTCCGCCTCGGGCACCTGCTGCCCGAACTACCCACCCTCATCGATGTAATGTTCACATTCGAAGCGAACGAATACAATGGGCGCACCAGCCTGCAATTGAACGTCAAAGACATCAAATCCGCAGGCATACCCGATTAATCCCGTTGCGATAATTTGGATTGATATCATACAAGAGGTTTTCCATGAAAATTCGACCCACCAAAGGCCTGACCTTCGATGACGTGCTTCTCATCCCGCAACGCTCACCGTTCGCGTCGCGCAAGGATGTGGAAGTATCGACACGCCTCACGCCCACGGTCAAACTGCAAACCCCGATCATGAGCGCAAACATGGACACGGTCACCGAAGCGAAAATGGCTATTGCCATGGCGCGCGCCGGCGGCATTGGGATCCTTCACCGCTTTATGACGATCGAACAACAAGTGCGCGAAGTAAAAACGGTAAAGCGCGCGCAGGGCTTCATCATCGAACACCCGTACAACATCAAGGCAGATGCAACCGTGGAACGCGCGCGTACCCTGATGGACCAGTACAAGGTTGGCGCTTTGATGGTGATGGACGAAGCGGGCAAACTGATCGGCCTCGTCTCCCAGCGTGACTTGATGCTGGCGCCCTCCACCCTCGGAAACATCCGCGAGGCGATGACCCCGCGCGAAAAACTCATCACCGTCGGCCCCGATGTCAGTGTGCCTCAGGCGCGCGAATTACTCTACAAACACCGTATCGAAAAGCTGCCGGTGCTCGACAAAGAAGACAAACTGATCGGCCTGATCACATCCCGCGACTTGATCAAGATCGATCAATACCCGCACATTACGACCGACGCTAAAGGAAGACTGCGCGTCGGCGCTGCCATCGGTGTGACCGCCAACGAAGTAGAACGCGCCGCTTCCCTGCTCGAAGCCGGAGCGGATGCCCTCGTCCTCGACATTGCCCACGGTCACGCCGACCATTGCATCGCGATGATCAAACGGCTCAAGGGTGACTTCCCCGATGCCCAGATCATCGCTGGCAATGTGGCGTCCTGCGAAGGCGCCCGCGACCTGGCTGAAGCCGGCGCCGATGCCATCAAGGTTGGGATTGGCCCAGGCTCGATCTGCACCACCCGTATTGTGACCGGTTTTGGCGTGCCCCAGCTCACCGCCATCATGGACAGCCTCGCAGGCGTGCGTGAAGCCGGGCGCGACATTCCCCTGATTGCCGATGGCGGCATTCGCACCGCCGGCGACATGGTCAAAGCCCTGGCCGCTGGCGCCGAAACGGTAATGATCGGCGGTCTCTTTGCAGGTTGTGAAGAAGCTCCGGGCTCACCCGTGTTGCGTGACGGAAAGAAGGTCAAAGTAGTGCGCGGCATGGCTTCGCTTGGCGCCACGATGAACCGCCGCAAAAGCGAAAATGGAACCGATGAATCTGCCGAGGATCAGGAAGATTGGTCAAAGGTTGTGCCCGAGGGCGTGGAGGCCGTTGTCCCGTATCGCGGAAACGTGAGCGAGATCATCTACCAAATGGTGGGCGGGTTGCGCTCCGGCCTGAGCTATGGAGGCGCACACAACATCCGCGAACTGCAAGAGAAGGCCGAGTTCATCGAGATCACGCCCGCGGGCATTCGCGAGAGCGGCTCACACGACGTAGACCGCACCTAATAAACACCGGGCGAGAGAAGATCTCGCCCGGCATTCTTTGCCATGCCACTGTTTTCCCCCTCTACGTTGAAGATCACCATTCCAAAACCTAATCCCGTCTCGCGCGGGCG
>CAYNQA010000418.1:0-2321 GCA_964399225.1 uncultured Anaerolineaceae bacterium | reverse complement strand
TCGAGAAAGTGTATTTCAACTGGCTCGAAAATATCAAAGACTGGTGCATCAGCCGCCAGCTGTGGTGGGGACATCGCATCCCCGTGTGGTATTGCGATGACTGCGGCAAGATGACCGTGACCCGCGAAGATCCGAAGGATTGCAGCTGGTGCGGTTCGACCAAGATCCATCAGGATGAAGACGTGCTCGACACGTGGTTCTCGTCCGGGTTGTGGCCGTTCTCCACGCTCGGCTGGCCGGAGCAGACTCCCGACTTCAAATATTTCTACCCGACCTCCTACATGGAGACCGGCTACGACATCCTGTTCTTCTGGGTGGCGCGCATGATCATGAGCGGGCTCGAGTACACGGGTGAAGTTCCCTTCCACACCGTGTACCTGCACGGCTTGATCCGCGACGAGCACGGCAAGAAGATGAGCAAATCCTATGGCAACGTGATCGACCCGCTGCCGGTCATGGACGAACTCGGCACCGATGCGCTGCGCTTCACCCTGCTGGTGGGGTCCACGCCCGGCAACGACATGAACCTCTCGGTGAAGAAGGTGGAGGCCAACCGCAACTTCGCGAACAAGTTGTGGAATGCGGGACGCTTTGTGATCAATGCGGTGAATGCTCTTGACGATGGACAGCAGACGATGGACCATGGTCAATCGTCCATTGTCAATCGTCAAAACTGGACTCTCGCCGACTCGTGGATCTGGGCGCGCCTGCAATCGCTCATCCGTGACGTGGAGCGGTTCTTCCAGACCTTCCAATATGGCCAGGCCGGGCAGGCCATCTACGACTTCCTCTGGTCCGATTTCGCGGACTGGTATGTGGAGATCGCCAAGGGACAGCTGGCGAAAGACGATACTCGATACTCGACCGCCGAGACATTGACGCGCGTGTTCGATATTTGTCTGCGGTTGCTGCATCCCTTCACTCCCTTCGTCACCGAGGAGTTGTGGGGGCACCTGCGCAGTTCGATTATCGAATCTCCAATATCGGGTCTCGCCAAAGACTGGCCGACCGCGCTGATCGTGGCGCGCTGGCCCGAACCGCGCGAGGCCGAAGGCTGGGAAGAGGCCAAGATCGCGGACTTCACCCTCACACAGGAGATCATCCGCTCGATCCGCAACATGCGCGCGGAGAAACACTCCCCGCTCTCGAAGAAACTCCCCGCCACCATCGTCGGCGGCGCGAAGACGGACTTGCTGAAGAGTCAGGCCGACGTGATCTGCGCCCTGGCCGCGCTGGACCCCGCCAACCTTTCCATCGTCGCCTCGCTTGCCTCCAAACCGGAGGGCGCGGCCACGCTGGTCGTTGGCTCCGTCGAGATCCACATCCCGCTCTCCGGCATGGTGGACGAATCCGCCGAGCGCGAACGTCTATCAAAAGAACTAGCCGAAGCGGAGAGTCACATCGCGCGGTTGGAGAAATTGCTCTCCAGCGACTTCGCGAACAAAGCCCCCGCTGCCGTCATCGCGAAGGAACGCGAGAAACTGGCGGGATACAAGGAGACTGCGGAGAAGTTGAAGTCGCAGTTGGGATAAACAAAAAACTTCCGAGACCAAAATCTCGGAAGTTTTTTGTTAGCACTACAAGTTATGCAGAGCTATTTTGAAGACAAAGAAAAAAAGATGATCAAAAACCAAATACCAAGCATTGCATACCTGGTCGCAAATCCTCTCTCCAATTCCTTTTGTTTTCTGTCTAATTCCATTTGGAATTGCAAGATGCTAAGGATTAGATCGCGGTCGGGCATTTCATCATTATTCTTGATGAAATCATTGAATCGCTGCCGACTCTCTTTTTCCGCTTTGTGAGACAGTTTGTTAGCCAGACCAAATGCGGAGCCCATTGTTTGAATGTACCAATTCTTCTTTTCTCCGGCGAGTTTCCGGAGCGTCATGATGATCCTGGGGTCAGTATTCCCGATCTTATCCAGAGACTGGATTGCCTGTGTAACCACTTGCTGGGAATCTGATTCCAGATTCAGTAATAGTCTTTTGACGTCTTCTGGTAATTCGGTGGTTTGATTCATTTTTCCTCCTGAGAGTAATTGAAAAGGACACGATTGATTCGTGTCCTTTTTTGACTAACTCCATCGCCACTTCGTGCCGTCTTTGCTGTCCTCGATGGTGACGCCCATTTCTTTGAGTTCGTCGCGGATCTCGTCCGAGCGTTTCCATTGTTTGTTCTTGCGAGCTTCGTCCCGTTCGGCGATCAACGCATTGACCTTGGCTTCTGCATCGCTGGAGCCGGTCTTTTCGGTGAGGCGCAGGCCGAGCACGCCGGTCAACTCGCGGAGGGCGGCCTGCGCGGGCTGAAGCTGCGCGTCG
>CAYNQA010000417.1:0-2347 GCA_964399225.1 uncultured Anaerolineaceae bacterium | reverse complement strand
TGGGGTTCAACGACCAAATTATTGGCCAGTTTTATTCTTGTTGGCATCGTTGCATTCCTTTTGTATCGATTCTCAAGCCTGATCCCTCCGCTGCTGTTCATCTTCATCATCGCTTATCTATTGCACCCTGTCACGGCGTGGGTCTCGCGCGTTACACATATTTCATGGAAAGTATCCGTCAATATCGTGTACCTGCTCATCCTCTTGATCTTGATCGGCTTGCTTACGTGGGGCGGTGTTGGATTGGTCGGACAGGTGCAAAGCCTGATCAAATCGGTTCAGGACATTGTGGCGAATCTACCGACCTACGTACAGGATCTTTCGACCCGTGTCTTTGAGTTCGGTCCCTGGCGGTTCGACATGTCCTCGCTACAGCTGGACCTCAACACCATCAGCCAGGAGCTGCTCTCCTTTGTCCAACCACTGCTTGGGCGCACAGGGACTCTCGTCGGCACCATTGCGGGCGGCGCGGCATCGATCTTCGGCTGGGTCTTCTTTGTGTTGATCGTTTCGTACTTTGTCATGATCGAAAGCAGCGGATTGAGACGGGACCTGTTCAAAGTGGACATCCCCGGCTACGAAGAGGATCTGCTGCGCCTCGGAAATGAACTCAGCCGCATCTGGAACGCATTCCTGCGCGGACAGATCATCATCTTCGCGCTGGCAACCGGGATTTATTCCATTCTGCTGCCTGCGTTCGGAGTCCGATATGCGTTTGGCATTGCGCTCATGGCAGGGCTGGCAAAATTCCTGCCGTATATTGGTCCCGCCATCACGTGGGTGGTCATGGCGCTGGTCACATTGATCTATCCAACCGCCCCCTTCGCCGACCGTCCCTGGGTCTATGCGGCGATCGTTGTAGTCGTTACTCTGGTCATCGATCAGATCATCGATAGTTTTATTACGCCGCGCATCATGGCGGCAACGTTGAAAGTCCATCCCGCCGCCGTGCTGGTGACCGCACTGATCGCAGCGA
Organism: uncultured Anaerolineaceae bacterium; assembly: GCA_964399225.1. Taxonomy (GTDB): domain Bacteria; phylum Chloroflexota; class Anaerolineae; order Anaerolineales; family Villigracilaceae; genus Denitrolinea. The sequence continues at coordinate 1,371 of CAYNQA010000417.1, read as the reverse complement.
ACCTGCTCGGGCTTCTGGGTGTAGTCATCGCAGCACCGTTCCTGGCGACCTTTCTGTTGATCGGAAGATATGTGATGCGCAAAATGTTCGATATGAATCCCTGGCCCCCGGCTGAGCCCGAACCGCCGGCAGTTACGCCAGAATTGATCGTGCGAGTCAAACGCTTCGTACAATCCAGCTATAAAAAGATCGTGCAAAAAGAAAAAACCAATTCCAAGGAGAATGATAATGAGCAATAATCACGCCGAACCCAAGACCGAGACCATGGCTGAGACCGATAATTTTCTGGCATGGAAAGCCGAAGAACCCGATGGTGAGACCACTTATCACATCGAGCTGAACAATGTTACCGTGCATTTTTTTGAAGAAGAGTGGACTGAGTTTTTGCAATTGGTCCGCAATTTAAAGTAAACCAGTCATGCTCCTGCGAGGGCTGCTCCCTCGCAGGAGCGAGAACTATATGAAACTCAACAACACCATCACCGATGTGCGCGGCATTGAGGTGGGACATGCACAGGATGATGAAGCACTCACAGGTTGTACTGTCCTATTGTGCCGCAAAAGCGCAGTGGCTGGCGTGGATGTCCGCGGCGGCGCGCCCGGCACACGCGAAACCGACCTGCTCGACCCCGTCAATCTCGTACAAAAAGTTCACGCGATCGTCTTGGCTGGAGGCTCCGCTTTCGGGCTGGATGCGTCCAGCGGTGTGATGCGTTATCTCGAAGAACACAAGATCGGATTTAACACCGGCGTCGCGAAAGTTCCCATTGTTCCTTCAGCTATTCTCTATGACCTGGGAATCGGTCGCGCGGACGTTCGACCTGATTCCGCTATGGGATACGCCGCTGCTGCCTCAGCTTCTTCCGATGCGGTTGCGGAAGGCAATATCGGCGCAGGCACCGGAGCCACCGTCGGAAAAATGTTCGGCATGGCGCTGGCGATGAAATCTGGTTTAGGGACAGCCAGCCTCAGCATCGGCGGCGGGATCGTCGTCGGCGCGCTGGTAGCGGTCAACGGCTGGGGTGATGTGATCGACCCGCACACGGGACAGATCATCGCCGGACTCCGTTCCGGCAAGGTTGGTCCATTACAGATCGGGAAGAAGGATCAACCGTTTGCCGATACGCTCGCCATGATGAAAAGCCCCACCGGGCGCGGATTACTCGCGCTGTCGGCACGCGCCAACACGGTCATCGGTGTGGTGGCGACCAATGCCGGTCTGACAAAAGCCCAAGCCACCAAGGTCGCGCAGATGGCACAAGATGGCATTGCGCGCACGATCAGACCCGCGCACACCATGTTAGACGGGGATTCGATCTTTGCCCTCTCCACCGGTACACGGAAAGTGGACGTTTCTACGATCGGCGCGTT
>CAYNQA010000416.1:0-2357 GCA_964399225.1 uncultured Anaerolineaceae bacterium | reverse complement strand
CAGGTCGTCGTGATCACGTTTGAGGAGGGCCAACTTTTCGGCGACAGAACCCGCTCCGAGGTCAAAGGGAAGCGAGGGGATCAGGCGCGTCGGTTCGCCGCCGGTGTGGGAGTCGAGGAAGGGGATTCGAATCATCGTGGTTATCCAAAAGAGAAAACCACGGAGTCACGGAGACACAGAGAATAAAAAACTCCGTGTCTCTGTGTCTCCGTGGTTAAATGGTTTTGAAGATGTTCTCGAATTCGAGTCGGTCTTCAGCGGTGAGCGGCAACAGCGGGCGGCGCGCGACGCCGACGGGGAGACCGAGGAGTTCACAGCCGACTTTCACTTTTTGCAGATAACTGCCGCTTTCGACACTGCGCAGGAGCGGCATGAGTTTGTCCATGCGGGCGCGGGCGGTGACGAAGTCATTCGCGAGCGCGGCTTCGAGAACGGCATGATGTTGACTCGGCGCGCAAGAGGCGGCGCCGCCGATCCACGCGGTGGAGCCCCAGAGGAAGTAGTCGAGCGCCTGATCGTCGGAGCCGCAGATGATCTGGTAGCGGTCGCCGTAGCGGGCGCGCATGGCGTAGACGCGCGACATGTCGCTGGAGGCTTCCTTGATGCCGATGACATGGGCGTACTTGGTCAGGCCGTCCATCACGTCGAAGCCGACCTCTGTCCCTGCGCGCCAGGGGAAGTTGTAGAGGACGATGGGAATCTTGACGGCTTCCGCGACAGCGGAAAGATGCGCCAACAACTCGCGCTGGCTGGGACGCGAATACGGCGGGACGGCCACCATTAGCGCATCGTAGCCCATCTTCTCGGCAGCGACCGAGTAGCGGATCACATCACGCGTCGCGCCGGAGTTGGTGCCTGCGATGAGCGTGACGCGGCCTTTTACCTTCTCTTTGACGAACTGAAAAATATCCAACCGCTCCTGTTCGTTCCAGGCATAGACTTCCCCCGTCGTGCCGCCAGGGACGAGCCCCGCGATCTTGTTGGCGATCAGGTATTCGATGAGTTGTTCGAGGACGGGATAGTTGACAGACTCGTCAGCGTGAAAAGGGGTGACGATCGGTGCGTAGATTCCGGTGAGTTTCATAGATACTCCTGTGTCGGGTTTCTGATGAGTTTACTTCCCCCATTGGAAGCAAGCAAGGGAGTTTTGAGCTAGATCTTCTCCGCAATGACCCAGGCATTATGGTCTTCCGCTTCCACGCGGACCTTTGCCTCTTTCGGGAACAACGCCGCGATCTGGTCTGGGGCGAGGAAGTGACTGCGCATGAGCGCCAACTTCTCGGCGATGGCGATCAGCTTGACGGCAAACGTGCGCAGGTCGGGCTCTTCGATCACGAGTCGCCCGCCCGGCTTGAGTACGCGGAACATTTCGCGGACCGACTCACCCTGATGGACAACATGATGCAAGGCATCCACCATCAACACGCGGTCGAACGTGCCGTCGGCGAAAGGCAGGCGCTCGGTTTCAGTCGAGGCGGCCACGAGTCCCTTTTGACGGGCCTGGGCGAGCATACCCCACGACACATCCGCGACGACGACCGAGCCGAGATGGGGCCGCAGGGCGGTGGCCACGCGTCCCGTCCCGCCACCGGCGTCCAGCAACGTGCCCGCATTCGGCAGGTCCAGAACCGCGAGCATTTTTTCCAGCCGCGAGAAGGGAATGGCCTTATCGTAGAACGGAGCGATGAAGTTGAAATGAGAGTTCATGGGATCGTGATGGAAAGGGTCCAAAAAAATGACAGGCGCAGAGAAACATTGCCTGGAAGTATTATAAGGGATGCAACGAAAAAATCCCCAAAAACACTGCCATGATACAGAAACGGGAAAAAGGAGCGACTCAGCCACAGCAGAGGTACAATCGGCGGCATTCCCCAGGAGGCAGAATGAAACATTCCCACCGTATCCAAATTGCTGTTATTGTAATGATCCTTGCCACGCTTGCTTGTAATCTTCCAAGCCCGCAAGCACCCGTAACACAGGATCCCAATCTGGCCTTCACTGCCGCTGCCGCAACCGTGTCCGCGAAACTGACTGAGTCGGCATTGCAAAATCAGGTTGAGATCCAGCCCAGCGCAACGCTCGTCCCGCCGTCTCCCACATCCACCATACAGGCAGTGGCGAACACCATCCAGCCCCCGCCCACAACTGCATTCGCCACGATCCCCCCAAGCCCCACTTCCGTATCGTCGTGCGATCAGGGCCTCTTCATTCAGGATGTCACCGTGCCGGACAACATGGTGATGGCGCCGGGCCAGGCCTTTACCAAAACCTGGCGCATCAAGAACAACGGCACATGCACTTGGTCAACTTCCTACGACGTGATCTTTGCGAGCGGCAACCAGATGAGCGCTCCTTCG
>CAYNQA010000415.1:0-2373 GCA_964399225.1 uncultured Anaerolineaceae bacterium | reverse complement strand
GCGTCAGCGCGGACATGAGCTCCGAGCGCATGAACGCCAAGATCCGCCAGGCACAACTGATGAAGGTCCCGTACATGCTGGTGGTCGGCGCCAACGAAATGGCTGCGGGACAGGTCTCGCTGCGCGTCCGTGACGGCAGCCAGCAGAACAACATTTCGCTGGAGGAGTTCATCGTCCGCGCCAAGGATCGCATCGCACGACGGGCGAAGGAACTGTAGCCAGGGTGAAAAAAAGCAGGCGGAGGGAATTCCTCCGCCTGTTTTATTCCAGCGTAAATCCGCCGTTTTATTGACGATTCACCGCCGCTCATGGTATTATTCGCCCGCTCAAAAACCAGCCAAAGGCTGGTTGTCCGTTTTCATCAATAGGAGAAGCATATCAGCGCCAACGAATTTCGAGTAAATGAGGGCATCCGCGTTCCCGAGGTCCGTTTGATCGGGCCGAACGGCGAGAACGTCGGTGTGGTCTCGATGAAACAGGCCTTGCAGATCGCACGCGATGCCGAGATGGATGTGGTGGAGGTTTCCCCCAACGCCACGCCGCCCGTCTGCCGTGTGATGGATTTTGGCAAGTTCATCTATGAACGCGCCAAGAAGGAACGCGAAGCAAAGAAGGCTCAGACCAAGATCGAGGTTAAGGAGATCCGCCTGCGCCCGAAGACCAACGAAGCCCATCGCGGTTTCAAGGTGGATGATGCCCGCCGCTGGCTCCTGCAAGGACACAAGGTACGCGTCACCGTCAAGTTCCGCGGCCGCGAGATGGATTATCCCGAGATCGCGCTCGAAGACCTGAAAGAGATCGCACAGTCGCTTGCCGACGTGGCCGTGATCGAACAGGCTCCGATGATGGAAGGTCGTACGATGCTGGTGGTGATGGCGCCTGGCAAGGCACCCGCCAAGAAGAAAGAAAAGCCCGAAGCCCCTGCGGCCGAGGCGTAAGAGCAAGTCCCAACGATGTTGAGAATCCGCGGGCAACGTTTGTCCGCGGTTCATTTTGTCTGAAAGGAGAAATCAGTCATGCCCCGTAAAGCTAAAGCTGGCAAAACCAAGCTGAAGACCCACAAGGCCACCTCGAAACGGTTCCGCCTGACCGGGTCCGGCAAGCTGGTGCGCACCAAAGGCGGTAAGAGCCATCTGCGCCGTCGCACGTCGGACCGCACCAAGGCGAAATTGAGCGAGATGATCCCCGTGGAAGGTCAGGGATACGTTAAGCGTGTCCACCGTCTCGCGCCGAACATGGAATCGTAACGGCAGTTCGTATTCGTTTTTAGTTGCGGCTTTCGGGTGTGCGCAACTGGCGTGACCCGCCGACGCCCGAGGGTTCGCAGGAGGTTCAACTATGGCTCGTGTAAAAGGTGGCCCGCAAGGCTATCGTCGTCACAAGAAAGTTTTGAAGTATACAAAAGGCCAGCGCGGTGCGAAGCACCTGCTGTTCAAGCGCGCCAACGAGGCGATGCTGAAGAGCATGTGGTACGCCTACCGCGACCGCCGCGTGCGCAAGCGCGATATGCGCAAGTTGTGGATCGCGCGTATCAACGCAGCGGCCCGCCTGAATGGCACCACGTACAGCCGCCTGATGTCTGGCTTGAAGAAGGCCAACATCATGCTCAACCGCAAGGTTCTGTCCGACATGGCCATCCGCGACCCGCACGCTTTTGCGCAGGTCGTGGCGCAAGCGAAGTAAATCCCGTTGGGGCAGGTCTCAGACCTGCCCCAACATTTTTAACGGGGGTAAAATCGAATTATGAGCACGGTCCTCCAGCAAAAAATCATCTCCAGCGGACAAACCATCCAGATCGCACAAGGTGATATCACGCTTGAACCTGTCGACGCTATCGTCAATGCGGCCAACGAGCATTTACAGCACGGCGGCGGCGTGGCGTGGGCGATCGTGCGTCGTGGAGGCGATGTGATCCAGCAGGAGAGCGACGACTGGATTCGCAAGCATGGACCGGTCCCCCACTCGCGTCCCGCCTGGACCCGGGCGGGGTCATTGCCATCGCGGTTCGTGATCCACGCCGTCGGCCCGGTCTGGAACAATGCCGGCGACGAAGATACCAAACTTGCGGACGCCGTGAGCGGGTCGCTGCGCGTGGCGGACGAATTGAAGTGCGAGTCCATTGCTTTCCCCGCAATCTCGACCGGTATCTTCGGCTTTCCAAAAGAGCGCGCGGCAGGAATTATTTTCCGCACCATTCAGGATTATTTTGTGAAAAACAAATCGGGATTGAAACTGGTCAAACTGGTCTTGTGGGATCAACCCACCATTGATGCATTTCTGGGGGAATGGAAGTGATCACTTCAACGCAGAATTCCAAAGTCAAACTGGCGCGCGCCCTGATGGGACGCCCGAAGGAACGACGCGAGGCAGGTG